>CAYUUJ010000588.1:0-1502 GCA_964447845.1 uncultured Anaerolineaceae bacterium | reverse complement strand
TCTGGATGGACCGATTCGAAGTCACCCAGGCGCGCTACCTTGATATCATGGCGACCAACCCGAGTTACCACGTGGCTTTGAACTATCCCGTGCAACGGGTTACATGGCAGGATGCGACAAATTACTGTGCGCGGCTGACCGAGCGCGAGCGCTTGGCAGGGCGATTGTCTGGCGAGTATGTGTATCGCCTGCCCACCGAGGCCGAATGGGAATATGCCTGCCGGGCCGGGACCACGACGCCGTTCCATTACGGAAATGAGCTTCGTTCTGGAATGGCGAATTTTGATGGGCGCTTGGAATATCCCCCCTGTCCTCCCGATACCAACGGCTGTCCTAATCCCAACGGCATTTACTTGGGCCGGCCAACTGCTGTGGGAAGTTATCAGCCGAATGGGTGGGGTCTCTACGATATGCATGGCAATGTCTATGAGTGGTGCTCGGATTTTTTTAAAGGCGTGTTGCCTGGTGGAAGCGTTACAGATCCAAAGGGGCCGGCATCGGCCTACGGACGTGCGATAAGGGGTGGACGGTACCACTACTATTCCCACAATCTTCGATCCGCTTGGCGCAACAGTCACTCTCCGGCGGGGTCTCGAAACGACCTAGGGTTCCGCGCTGTTCTTGCCCGGCAGTAGCTGGTTGACGAAAGGACCACCTGTCCTCTTCGTCCGCAAGCTTCAGTGCTGGCTCACGATGTGAGCCAGACTCCAATTCCATACGATCCAGGCTCATTTCGAGTGCATCGAGGTTCCAAGATATTCTGTCGCCATCACTCCGCTTGGGTGGTTGCTTTGAAAGCCCGTGTCCACCGACGGCTGGCGCATTGGATGTCGAAGTCCTGTATCGAAGTGGCTGTGAAAATAAGGAGGCTGTGGAATGCGTTTAGGCTCAAGGCTGTGCTAGCCGCGCTTCGTGAGAGGTTGATGCTGCGACACTCCAATATCGGAGGTGCATGCTGGTGCATTCTGATGGCGTCGGGTTCGATGCGGGTTGGGCGAAAGCAGCCTGGATTTTGGTTCCAAGTCAACTTTTTCCCGTGGTCAAGGAGAGGTGGCTGAGTGGCTTAAGGCAGCGGCCCGCAAGGGCTGTTATGCGGTGAAAATCGCATCGGAGGTTCAAATCCTTCCCCTCTCCGCCACGTTTGGCAAAGTGCTTGCATTCGGGACCGCCATCGGACGGCTTCCATAAGTCAGAGGTTAAGAAATAGATTGGGGCTGTAGCTCAATTGGCAGAGCGGCGCGTTGTTCAACAGCGCGACGATGGAAGTTCGATCCCTCCAAGCTCCACCACTTTCTCAGCGCACTTCGGTAATTATCGGATTCGTATGCCGGGAATAACAGGTTTCATCTCCCATGCAAAACCAGGTGACCGGCAAGCGGTGCTGGAGCAGATGGTCGCCGAGATGCTTCACGAGCCCACTTACCGGTCGGGGACGCTGGTCGAAGAGAAGTTGGGCGTGGCTGCCGGGTGGGTTTCGCACCGCGATTCGTTCGCGGACTGTC
>CAYUUJ010000587.1:0-1513 GCA_964447845.1 uncultured Anaerolineaceae bacterium | reverse complement strand
CTTTTCAATTTCGTCTAATTTGTCTAGCATGCGTACCTCCACACCAATGATTCCAAACAAAAACTCCCGTCCACCATGGGACGGGAGCAATTTCCCGCGGTACCACCCAAATTGACCATCCTGTATAAAAAGCTCAGGATCGGTCCACTTTATGCCGACCATCATCGGCTTCTCCGCTAACGCTGGAGCTGCGGCTCAGACTACTATTTTGTTCACCTGAGCGGTTCGAGAGGGAACTTCAACTGATGTTTGTTGAGCGCAATCTCAGCTTAGTCTGCGCATCTCTGGCAACTGCTACCAGTTTACTTTCCTCTGTCATCACCGTTTGGAAAGGCTCGCCTGTTAGGCACAATTATCGCCGGAATCGGACGGCTGTCAAGCCTTAACGGATACCACTGTCGTAGGTTACCGTTAACTGCGTGAACGAACCGATAATGACCGTAAAAGACTGCTCCTGACCGACTGGCAAGACCATGCCATTTGGGCTTTCAGGATAAAGGACGTAATCGCCGGGATTAAGATTGATGCGGAATTTTCCGTTGGCGTCGGTAGTAAACCGGATAACTTTCTGACCCGGGACTGTGAGCACAGTCAGCGTGGCCTGGTAGGGTTTATCAGCACAGTCCGGATCGTTGGGGCCGACGACCGGGCACGTAGGGCCGATCAGGACTTGTCCCTCGATACCACTGGTTCCGTCGGGCACCGGAGTAACAGAGCACCCAACCAGCCATATCAGGAACAGGAATACAAGAATTGAGTGTTTCATCTGTGAATTCCTTCTGCATGGTTAACGTTGCCAACGCCCGGATGATCCGTAAATAAATTCAGGGCGACCTCGTGGGTCGCCCTGAATGAAGAACGTTTGATTTAGTAATCCATCCCGCCGCCGGGAGGCATCATTGGAGCAGCTTTATCCTTCTCCGGCGCGTCGGTGATCAAGACCTCAGTGGTCAGCATCATCGCTGCGATGGAGGCGGCATTTTCGAGCGCACCGCGCACAACCTTAACCGGGTCAATGACGCCGGCCTTGATCATGTCGGTGAACTCACCGGTCAGAACATTGTATCCAATGTTTTTATTCTTCTTGGCAGCCGATTCGCGGCGCACACCGTCAATGATGACGGAGCCGTCCTGGCCAGCGTTGGAAGCCAGCTTGCGGATCGGGGCTTCGAGCGCCTTGCGGACGATGGTCACACCGATCTGGGCATCTTCGTCATCCATCTTCAAGCCTTCGAGGGTGGAAGCAGCATTGATCAGGGAAATTTCACCACCAGGGACAATGCCCTCTTCCACAGCCGCGCGGGCGGCCGAGAGAGCGTCTTCGACGCGGTGCTTCTTTTCCTTGAGTTCTGTCTCGGTTGCTGCGCCAACACGGATGATAGCCACGCCGCCCGACAGTTTCGCCAGGCGTTCCTGGAGTTTTTCCTTGTCGTAGTCGCTGGTGCTCTTGTCGATCTCGACGCGGATCTGGTCGGTGCGGCCCTTGATTCCAGCCGGATCACCCTTGCCGCCG
>CAYUUJ010000586.1:0-1513 GCA_964447845.1 uncultured Anaerolineaceae bacterium | reverse complement strand
GGGCTGTTGATTTGCGGCGCAATATTCGGCGCCGGAATCGGTCTTTTCCTGACCGGGAATTGGGCTCTGGCGAATAAACTTGCGCCCGCTGGGGAAGCCGGAAAGTATCTCGGTCTTTCCAATCTCGCTACAGCCGGCGCGGGAGCGCTGGCGCGACTGGAAGGTCCGCCCCTGGATTGGCTGAACGGCTTATGGCCCGGCCAATGGGTGGGATATACTTCGTTATTCATCTTTGGCACGATCTGTATATTACTCAGCGCTCTATTATTGGGGAAGATCGAGGAGCCGACATGAGCGATTTTGAAAAATTGCTGGTGAACAATTCCGCTGAGGCGCAGGAACTGGCGTTGAAATTGCGCAAGCTGATCCGGGGTATGCTTCCCAAGGCCAGGGAGAAGATCCAGCCCGGTTGGGGAGTGGCGGATTATGGCCATCCGGATAAAAACCACGGCTATATCAGCATCGGCCCGCAGAAGAAATATGTCAACCTGTATTTTATGGATGGCGTGGACCTGCCCGATCCGGCCGGTCTTTTGGAGGGCTCAGGCAAGCGCATGCGGCATGTCAAAATTAAGGCCGCCAAGGATCTGAATAACAAGGCTCTGAAAGTTTTGATAAAAGCTGCGGCTAAATTTCCAAGCCCTTCAAAAGCAATCCGCTAATTTTCGCGAATTCATGCGAATTTTTTAAAAATTATCGAAAATTCGCGTGAATTCGCGGATAAGGGTAATAAGCCCGATGGAACTTCATCAGGCTTTTTTGTTTTTACGCGTGAGAGTCTCAGCCGCAGGCAGAGGGTCCATCTTGTTTCCCGGGCCTTCCCTGGTTGTTTCCACCCACAGCGAGGCAGCCAACTCATAGCCGATCACGTGATCTTCCGATTTCATTTGCAGGCGTAATGGTCCGCGGAAGGGAGCGCAGCTGAACAAATGGAACGCAGTGCCAGGTACGAGCCCCAACTCGGCGATGTATCGGAGTTTGTCCATATCGTGAGTGCGGACGCGGCTGACGATGCAATCCGAACCGGAGGGGACCTCGAGTAACGGCTTATCCTGCACGGGCGGCATCATCCCGTCCTTGCTGGGAATGGGTTCGCCGTGCGGGCAGCGCACCGGGTGGCCGGTCAGCTCATCCATTCGCTCTTCCAATTCCTCGTTCACACCGCGTTCGAAGACGTCCGACAGGCCATGCGCGGAAGCCCAGTCGTAGCCCATCACTTTGACCAGAAATACCTCGGTCAGCCGGTGACGGCGCAAGGCCGGCATGGCGATGTGCTCACCCTCGGATGTCAGCCGGACGCCCCGGTACGGCTCATAGGTCAAATAATCGCCATCGCTCAGGCGCTTGATCATAGTTGAGATCGCCTGCGGGGAGGCTTCCAGGTGTGTGCTTAGAAGGGAGAGCGTGACTTGCTCGTTATCCTGCTGCAAGCGATAGATTTCGGCGGCGTAACGCCGCATGGCAGTGCTGATGCTCATAAAACTGGTCAATTCTCCGTGGAATCTTCAACCTT
>CAYUUJ010000585.1:0-1525 GCA_964447845.1 uncultured Anaerolineaceae bacterium | reverse complement strand
AAAACGATGGAAGACGCGATTCACTACAAGGTCTTTTAGACTGCTCAGGGTTGGTAAATCTCGTCCGCATTTATATAAGTAATTTCTCATCCTGTGTTGTGCGCGCCATTTCAAATAATAAAAAGCGACTTCGGCAGGTACCGAAGTCGCTTTTTATTACGAACAGCATGCTTCTGAATTCAAAACGGACTTATGGACAATCGATCTTGTAACTTTGCTCGACCGACTTGCTGTTGGGCTGCGTGATGACCAGCCGCACCCAGCGGCTGCCGTCTTCGAACGGAGGATGGTAGTCCGTATCCACATTCTTCGTATCCGCGAAGTCGAAGTGCAGGTCGTGGTTGCCCATGGACCCGTCCTCTTGGGTCTCGAAGTGCCACTTCACGTCCGTGGGGCCGTTCACGTGGATGGTGCCGGTAAACTCGATCGGCGACGGCGGGCCGAAACATCCGGGCGGAGTATCATCCTTGGGATCCAGCTTGAGCGTGACCAGGGTCACCTGCGCGATCGACTGCGGGATGACAGGCAGAGCTGCCAGATTTCCGGCGGTCAGGGTCACGCTGGCGGCCACCCAACAGGGTACACCCGGGTCATTCGGGGTTACCACATACCACCAGGAAGAATCGCCGTTCCGTCCTTGAATGGTGGCGTTCTGACCGACCAGCAGCGCACCGATGGTTTCCCATTCGGTGCCATATCCGAAGCGGCAGTTAACGCCCTTGTCCGATGGCCAGGCGATGGGGATGAGCGGCGTGGCGGAGGCGGCGGGAGGCGGCGTCAACGAGGGCGGAGGTGTAAACGAGGGGACCGGCGAGGCTAAAGGCTCGATCGGACCAACCGCGGTGGCGGTGACAACCACCTGTGCGCCGCCGGGCAGGTTACAGGCCAGCATGGCGAATACGAATGCCAGGCTGGGGATCAAAAAGTGATTTTTCATAGCGTCTCCTTTGACAATCTGAACTCAATCATAAACCCTAAGCGAAGCAGGCGGCAATAGTCCATCGGAAATAGTCTTATCCCCCATCCGAACCAATCCCGCTGGGTTCGCTCCGTAGTTTATCCACCGGGGCCAAGAACCATTAACAAAACGTGTCATCCTGAGGGAGCGTTCTTCGCGACCGAAGGATCTCTTTTTGGCCAGGAGGAGATTCTTCGCTCGCCCACCCGCACGGGGGCTCACTCACTTCGTGACACAATGTAGGGTTTGTTAGGTACTCTTAATTATCCTGGTGAAAACCCCGGGTGCGCGGCGGGGGATTAACTTTTCAACATCGGCATCTTGATCCCATGCCGTTTGGCCGCCTCGATCGCCTGCTCGTAGCCCGCGTCGGCGTGCCGCACGATGCCCATGCCGGGGTCGGTGGTCAACACTCGTTCCAGGCGCGCCGCGGCTTCAGGCGTGCCGTCCGCCACAATGACCTGTCCCGCGTGCTGGCTGTAGCCGATGCCCACCCCGCCGCCGTGGTGGAACGAGACCCAGCTCGCGCCCGCCGCCGTGTTGACCAGCGCGTTCAGGATCGGCCAG
>CAYUUJ010000584.1:0-1543 GCA_964447845.1 uncultured Anaerolineaceae bacterium | reverse complement strand
TTGATGACCACGATTCGATCCGCATTTGTAATGGTGGATAGACGATGGGCGATCACAAATGCGGTCCTGCCTTTCAGCAGGCGCGCCAGGGCAGATTGAATGACCTGCTCGGTCTGGGTGTCCACACTGGAAGTTGCCTCATCCAGGATCAGGATACGTGGATTGGCCAGCAGTGCGCGGGCGAAGGATATCAACTGTCTCTGCCCCACGGACAACAAGGCGCCCCCTTCCTCAACCGAGGTTTCGTACCCGTTTTTCAAGCCGACGATAAATTCATGAGCGCCGACTGCCTGCGCCGCAGCGAGAACAGCCTCTTCTTTCGCCTCCAGACGACCAAAAAGAATATTTTCCTTCACCGTGCCATTGAACAAGAATGGATCCTGCAAAACCATGCCCATCTGCCGGCGCAAGCTGGACTGGGTGACCATGCGCAGGTCGTGTCCATCCACCAGGATGCGGCCTTCGGTTGGATCATGGAAGCGGGCCAGCAGCTTGACCATGGTGGTTTTTCCCGCGCCTGTCTCACCAACCAGCGCGACCGTTTCTCCGGCGGGAATTGTGAGATCGACCTTTCTCAAGATCGGTGTTGGATCGTCGGAGTAGTGGAAGGACACACCGTCAAATTGGACCTGCCCATTTATCGGTGGCAGGCTAGGGGCCGAGGGAGCGTCCTGCACGTCCTCCGGAGTTTCCAACAGGGCAATGATGCGCTCTCCGCCCGCCATCGTGGACTGCAACGTGTCAAATCGTCTGCTCAGATCGCGGATCGGCTCGAAGAATCGGTCAACGTAAAGAATAAACGCCACCAGAACCCCGGCCGTGATCTGCTCGCCAAGCACAGCCGTGCCTCCCACCCAAACGACCAGGGCGGTTGCGAGCGCGCCGAGCACATCCACGACCGGGGTGAAAAGGGAAGCGACGCGCGCCGCGGCTAAACTGGTATCAAGATGGTAGCGATTGACCTGTCCGTGAAAATTGGAGTAGTTGTAGCCCTGCCGCGAGAAAGCCTGCACCACGCGGACGCCATTGATGTTCTCGGCCAGGACTGAATTCACCCAGGAGATCGCGGCGCGCACGCGGCGGTAATTTCGGCGGGCGGCATTGCGAAACCAGAGTGTGGCGAAGAACATGATCGGTATTACGGCAAAAGTCAGCAGGGAGAGTCGTACATTGAGGGCCAGCATGGCGATCATGATCCCGATCAAAGTGAACAGATTCCGGACGATCGCAGTAATCGCCCAGGTGATGAATTCCCGTAATGTACCCACGTCGTTGATCACACGCGTGATGACACGTCCTACACTGTAACGCGAATAAAAACTGAGCGAGAGCTTTTGCAGGTGTTCGAACATGCGCATGCGCACGTCGTATAGGACATGCTGGCCGACACGCGACATAACCAGGATGCGGGCATAGTTTGTTATCCACTGCACCGAAGCCACCAATAAATACAACAGCATTGTGCGGCGTAATACAGTCAGGTTTCCAGGGATAATGCCTTCATCGATCGCGATCTTTACAAAATAAGGCCCGGAGACCAGCG
>CAYUUJ010000583.1:0-1550 GCA_964447845.1 uncultured Anaerolineaceae bacterium | reverse complement strand
AGTCAGGGGATATGGTCAAGTTGCTACAGCGCATCAAGCCCGATTATGCGGTGATTCTGGTTGAGCACGACATGGATGCTGTTTTCACCTTGGCCGATCGCGTGTCGGTGCTGGTCTACGGTTGCATCATCGCGACCGGCACCCCCGACGAAATTCGAAGCAACCCGGCTGTGAGGGAAGCCTACCTTGGCGACCAGGAAGCGGAGACGATGTGAGCGATATTATTTTGGATGTTCAGGACATTGAATCCTTTTACGATACCAGCCAGGCTTTGTTCGGCATGCGTTTTTCGGTCCATGCAGGAGAATTCTCCACATTGGTCGGGCGTAATGGCATGGGGAAAACTACTACGATAAAAAGTATCATGGGTTTGGTCCGTCCGAAGCACGGGGCGATCACTTTTGGCGGTCAGGCGCTTCATTCGCTGCCGGCTTATCGCATTGCACAACTTGGGCTGGGGCTGGTTCCGGAGGGACGTCAGGTGTTCGCCAATCTCTCCGTTTGGGAAAACCTGGTCGCCACGGCAAACAACCGCAGCGGCGTGAAGGATCCGTGGACGCTGGAAAAAGTGTACGCTTTATTCCCCTACCTAAAGCGGCGAGAAAAGAACCTCGGTTCCACGCTGTCCGGCGGTGAGCAGCAGATGCTCGCAATCGGCCGCGCCCTGATGACCAACCCGAAATTACTGATTCTCGACGAAGCAACCGAGGGCCTGGCGCCACTGGTTCGAAAAGTGATCTGGGATTGCCTGGCGCAGCTAAAGGGGCTGGGACTGACCGTGATTGTGATCGACAAGAACATCGTTCCGCTATTGCGTCTGGCCGATACCCACCACATCGTCGAAAAAGGCAAGGTCGTGTGGAGCGGCTCTTCGGAAAGCTTAAAGGCAAGACCGGAACTGCTGCATCAGTATGTGGGCGTCTGAGCAAGGGTCTGAAATGAATTTCTATCAACGTTAGGCCGGTAAGGCGATAAGGAGGCAACATGGATGCTTTAAAAAAGAAACGGGACTCAACACTGCTCGAGAGAGACGATCTCACCAAAAACAGTAAGGTACTGGGACTTACCGAATACTGGGTGGAGCGGGAAATTATCGAAAATCCGGCACACCGCAGCGTTGCCGTGCCGTTCGTGTGGCACTGGAAGGATATGCGGCCGCTGCTGGCAAAAGCCTCTAGCATCGTTCCAATGGAAGAGGCATACCGCCGCGCTCTGTTATTCTCGAATCCAGGCCTCGCCCCGAAGGCTTGGATGACCACCACGATTTACGGAGGCTGCTCCTGGTACAACCCTGGCGAGTCAGCAGAAGTGCATCGCCATCCTCCGAGCGCAAGCCGCTTTGCGTTATCTGGCGACGGCGGTTGGACCACAGTCGCGGGCGAGAAGTGCATGATGGCGCGCGGCGACTTAATTCTGACGCCCAACGGGTCCTGGCATAACCACGGGAACGATGGCAAGGAGCCGGTAATCTGGGTCGACCTGCTGGACATTCCGTTAGTTCAAAGCCTCAACAACTCGTGGGTCATGGAATATGACTATTACGAGGATGC
>CAYUUJ010000582.1:0-1563 GCA_964447845.1 uncultured Anaerolineaceae bacterium | reverse complement strand
AGGCTATGACGGCCGCTCGTCTGAGTTGACTGCCCAGATCACGCGGCTGGAGATCCCGGCCCTGCAAATGGCAGTCGAGAACGGACAGCCGCAACGCATGGTCCGGGTGGCGGAAACCGCCGGGCCGAGCCGCTCGCTGGCCGAACTGACCGAGATCGTGGTCCCGATCCGCCGCGAGACGCAAGTCATCGGTTTGTTGATCCTCGAAACCAGCAATGACTCCCAGGAGGAGATGGCCTTCCTTAACCGGCTCAGTGACCATGCCGCCATCGCCATCTCCAATGCCCAACTGTACGGCGAGGTCCAGCGCGCCAACCTGGCCAAGAGCGATTTCGTTTCGTTCGTGGCGCACGAGTTGAAGAACCCGATGACCTCCATTAAGGGGTATACGGAGCTGCTGGCGGGCGGCGCGGTTGGCACGATCAACGAGATGCAGACCAACTTCCTGCACACGATCAAGTCCAACGTGGAACGCATGTCCACGCTGGTCTCGGACCTGAACGACAACTCCAAGATCGAAGCCGGCCAGCTGCGTTTGGATTTCAAAGCCATCGATCCCAGCGAACTGGTGGATGAGGTTACGCGCTCCACCAAGCGTCAGATCGATGACAAAAAACAAACCCTCAACATCGAGATACCTTCCGTTCTGCCTCCTGTGTGGGCGGATCGCACGCGCGTCGGCCAGGTGCTTACCAACCTGGTCAGCAATGCGCACAAATATACGCCGGAGGGCGGCAAGGTCGTGCTCGGCGCGCAGGCCACAGCGAATCAATGGGATCCGGACGGCGCGGCGCAGGTGGTGCACATCTGGGTGCGCGATGACGGCATCGGCATCAACGCTGAAGATCAGTCCAAGGTCTTCCAGAAATTCTTCCGTTCCGAAGATCAAAAAGCCCGCGAGGTCCCAGGTACAGGCCTGGGCTTGAATATCACCAAGAGCCTGGTGGAGATGCAGGGCGGGCGCATCTGGTTCGAAAGCGAATTCCGCAAAGGAACAACTTTCCACTTTACAATACCTGTTGCTGAGGGCTAAACAATTTACGATTTTTGATTTACGATTTACGATTAATGGTTGATTTGTTGATTTGTTCATCAGGAAAACTTTAGGAATTAGATAGATCATGTCAATTATTGCATCCGTTGGACACGCACAAGCACTGGACGGCCGCGAAGCCGGTCTTCAAGCCGCGCACCAGGCGTTAAACCAGCTGGGTGTGGCCGCCCCGGGATTGTGCATTGTGATCGCCTCGCATCAATACGCGCCGCGCGAGGTGTTGAGCGGTGTTACCAGCCTGATGGCGGAAGTGCCGTTGATCGGGTTCAGTTCGCCCGCGGCCCTCACCGCAGATGGACAACATCAACACTCCGTGGTCGTGACGCTCTTGAGCGGGGACTTCCAGGCCGAGGTGCATTGGCTGCCCGGTTACGCTCAATCCGGACGTGAGACGGGCGCGCGTTTAATGCAGTTGGCCGCCACCGGGAGCGACGCCAAAGCCCTGCTCTTTTTCGCGGACGGATTCAACGGGGATGCCGAGCAATTCTGCAGCGCCATCCTGGCCGGCG
>CAYUUJ010000581.1:0-1567 GCA_964447845.1 uncultured Anaerolineaceae bacterium | reverse complement strand
GGCTTGAGCAGCCCGATCGCATCGTAGTGATGCAGGGTTCGCGGCGTGACGCCGGCCAGCTTGGAGAGCTGTTTGACAGTGAACATGGCCCTACTATAAACCCTGACGTTACGTTAATGTCAAGGGTTAAAACTTTCCGCAAATTTACGCGAAGTTCGCTAAATTCAAACAAATTAGCGTAAATTAGCGAAAATTCGTGGAGAAAAAACATTCCCCGTAAATTCTGAATATGAACGTTAATCCTCCATGTTCATCCGCGTTCATCTGTGGTTAAATTCTCAAAATGGACATCCTACACATGGATGATCAGATCCTGGTCATCAATAAACCTTCCGGCCTGCCCGTTCTACCGGACGGCTGGGAAGAAAACGCGCCGTACCTGCTGAAAATGCTCGAAGCGGAATACGGAAAATTATGGGTCGTCCATCGGCTGGACAAAGTCACCAGCGGGGTGATGGTCTTCGCACGATCGGTGGATATGCATCGCGAGCTGAATCGCCAATTCGAACTGCATGATGCACAAAAGGTCTATCGCGCGCTGGTGGTCGGTGATCCGGCCTGGGACGAGAAGATCGCCAAACATCCGTTGCGTGTGAATGTCGGGCATAAGCATCGCACAATGGTCGATCCACGCGCGGGCAAAGCTTCAGAGACGCGCTTCAAAGTCCTTGAACGCTATCAAGCGGTGGCCTTGTTGGAAGCCAGGCCGGTTACCGGTCGAACGCATCAAGTGCGCGTGCACCTATATGCTTTGGGGCATCCCCTCCTGGGAGATGTTCTGTACAGCGCGCCGGAAACAGACCTGATCGCGCGTCCCGCGTTGCACGCATATTCGCTCACAGTTAATCTGCCCGGTGGTTCACCCACTACTTTCAGCGCGCCTCATCCCGTTGATTTTGAGAATGCACTGAAGGGGCTCGCGAATATCGACAAACGAATTTATGGTATGCTCAAGCCGTGACAATTCCCTCACTCCCCGCATTAGAAATCCTGCCTCTGCCTCAATTAATCCTGCATGAAGATCATGATGTCCAGCGCACCATACCGCTGGCGAATAAACTGCGTAACGCCGGCATATTGCGCAACCCGCCGATCGTGATGCCGGTGCAGGATAACTCCGGCCGATACGTGGTATTGGATGGTGCCAACCGGGTGACCGCGTTGCACGAGATGGATTTTCCGCACATCATTGCCCAGGTGGCGGATACCACCACACAGCAAGTAACCTTGCAGACCTGGAACCACGTGGTCTGGGGTCTGGATGGAAAGGCCATGCTCGAAGCGATACGGAAAGTGCCCGGTGTTTCGCTGGAGGTCCTCAACGCCGATCAATCCATCCCGCCGCCCTCGGCTGCCGCGGCTCACCTGCGCATGGCAGATGGCGCCGCGTATTTTGTGAAGCTGCCCTCGAGCCTGGCTGAACAAGTTCAGGTTTTGAATGGCATCGTCGATTGTTATAGATCCCGGGCTTCGATCGATCGCACCAGCCAGACCCGCACGGATTCTTTCGATCGCATTTATCCCGATTTCACCGGGCTGGTGATATTCCCGCGCTTCGATATAGATT
>CAYUUJ010000580.1:0-1570 GCA_964447845.1 uncultured Anaerolineaceae bacterium | reverse complement strand
ATGTCCGAGTCTTCGGCGCTGACCGTCGAATACAACACGGCAGCCTTGATCCGTTCGTCGATCGTAAGCACTTTCATCGTCACTCCCCCGCCCATGCTGTGACCCCACATGCCGATGCGATCTGAGTCCGCTTCTGGGATGGAAGGGATGGCGCTTACCAGATTAATCACGTCGATCACCAAACCCGAATAATACAGGCTCTCCCCGAGCTCTGAATCACCCCAACTACGGTAATCCGAAGACACAGTCAGGTATCCATGCCGGTTGAAATATTCGGCTGCCCGGTCTGTGCCATCGCCGGAAGAGTAAATCGAGCGCGCGAAAAAGCCGTGATTCATGACGATCACCGGATACGGCGCGCGGCCCTCTTTTGGGATCTGCAGAATGCCTGTGATCGTCAGCCCATCACTTGGATAATCGATCAGATAGCGTGTAAATACATCGGTCTCTTCCAACATCTCGCGGATATGAACTTTGCCGCTTTCATAATCGTGTTGCCGAAGGCCGTCAATTGTATAGGGGTAAATGGCTTGGGCGACGGTTTGGGTCGGCGCCGGGGTTGGCGTGATGGTGGCAGTCGGCGTGGCTGGGATGATCGTCACGTTCGCGGGTGGCAAAGTCTTATTGGCATCCGAAGACGATCGCGCACAGGCGGCCAGAAGGACAACCAGGAAATAAGAAATGTATTTCATACCGGTATCAACATAACAGCTGGCTGCTTAAGCTGTTGCTGGGATGTACTCTTGGACTCCCTCACGGATCCCTTGCGCGGACATATCGACAAAAGCAACCAACAGGCTGGATGCCACATGCTCTTCCACAAATGCTTCATCACAACCAGGGCAGACCCGGGCCGGCACTTTTTTGATCAATAAATTTACTTCTCCACGATTCAATGGTACGGAGGTGAAACCGTGGATCAGTTCAGCTTTTCTACAGATCAGACAGATCATGATCTGCGCACTTTGAAACCCGACTCCCATTTGTCCGGATCGGGAACATAAACAGTTATAACCGTACTTTCATCTGCTGGGCGACCCTCGGAGACAACCACATGGATCGGCCGATCTCCTTGAAATCCCAGTATCAAGCGACCCGGTTCCGGCATGCTGGCGGAGTAATCTTCAATAACTTCGCCTGTCTGCCAGACCTGGCGAACCTTCTTGACTGTGATACCGCGTTCAACCATCCGTTGAATTGCATGTAGGCGAAACAATAGTCCGGCTTTCATCACCACGAAAATATGCCTTCCTGAAACGCGAACACACATTCCATCCTACTCATGAAAACCCGTCTTGTATAACTCATAGTACAAACCTTGTTTCGCGAGCAGTTCCAGGTGTGGTCCCATCTCAACGATCTGGCCGCCCTCGATGACTACGATGCGATCCGCCTTGGTAATGGTGGACAGCCGATGGGCGATCACAAAAGCAGTCCGTCCGCGCAGCAGGCGTGCCAGGGCCGCTTGAATGACTTGCTCGGTTTGGGTATCCACACTGGATGTGGCTTCATCGAGGATCAGGATACGCGGATCTGCCAGGAGCGCGCGCGCAAAGGATATCAACTGTCT
>CAYUUJ010000579.1:0-1576 GCA_964447845.1 uncultured Anaerolineaceae bacterium | reverse complement strand
ACGGACCGCATCAGCCAAAAGACGCGTATACAGGTGAAATCCCACGGAAGCGATATGCCCGTGTTGGCGTGTGCCCAACAGGTCACCTGCGCCGCGGATCTCCAGGTCCCGCATGGCGATCGAGTAACCGGCGCCCAACTGCGTATTTTCAGCGATCACCTCGAGGCGTTGTTGACCTTCCAGCGTGGGTGATAATTTTCCATGGCGGAAGAAGTAGGCGTAAGCGCGCATCGCCCCGCGGCCTACACGACCGCGCAATTGATAAAGCTGGGCCAGGCCAAACGTATCCGCCCGATCCACGATCAAGGTATTGGCGTTGGGGATATCCAGGCCGGATTCGATGATGGTCGTGGAAAGCAGGATGTCGATCTCGCCGTTGTTGAAGCGGTGCATCACGTTTGCAAGCTCCTGCTCGGGCATCTGACCGTGGGCTACATCCGTCCGCGCTTCCGGCACCAGCTTTTGCAAATGTGCGCGCATCGCCTCGATGGTATGGACGCGATTGTGAACGAAGAAGATCTGGCCGCCGCGTTCCAATTCGCGCAGGATCGACTGACGCACCAAGCGCGGCGAATACGGTCCGACATGCGTAACGATCGGGAGGCGTTCCTCGGGCGCAGTATTGAGATTGCTGATATCGCGCACGCCGGTCAAAGCCATGTAAAGGGTACGCGGGATCGGCGTAGCCGTCAGCGTCAGCACATCGACCTCGGTGCGCAGTTTCTTGAGATGCTCCTTATGCGTCACCCCAAAACGCTGCTCTTCATCAATGATCACCAATCCCAGGTCTTTGAATATGACATCCGAGGATATCAACCGATGGGTGCCGATCACAATATCCACCTCCCCCATTGCAAGCTTGAGCAGGATCTCGTTCTGTTCACGCGCTGTCCGAAAACGCGAAAGCATTTCCACTTTTACCGGAAAGGCTGCCAATCGTTGCGTAAATGTCTCGTAATGTTGTTGGGCCAAAACTGTAGTGGGAACCAGGATTGCTGCCTGTCGTCCGTCCATCACGGCTTTGAAGGCAGCCCGCAACGCGACCTCTGTCTTACCGTAACCCACATCACCACACAAGAGACGGTCCATCGGGCGCGCCCGTTCCATATCGCGCTTGATATCTGTGATGGCACGTTTCTGATCTTCCGTTTCAACATACGGGAAGCTATCTTCCAATTCCGCCTGCCAGGTGGTGTCCACGGAAAATGCAAATCCTTTAACCACCTGCCGCTGCGCATATAGGTCCAGCAACTCGGTCGCGACCCGTTGAACGGCTTCTTTGACGCGGCTTTTCGTCTCACTCCATTGATGACCGCCGAGCCGGTCCAGGCCAGGAAGACCCGCATCCGGACCGATGTAGCGTGTCAGCCGATCGGCCTGGTGCACAGGGACGAAGAGCGCATCCCCGCGTTCATAAGCCACCGCCAGAAACTCGCGTTCGTGGCCCTCCAGTCGGCGCTGGATGAGCCCTGAGAACCGGCCGATCCCGTGATCTATATGAACCACCAGGTCACCGGTCTGCAGGTCTGCGTAGACCGACTCGGGGGTCTCGGCTGCCTGTTTTTGGCGGATACGC
>CAYUUJ010000578.1:0-1583 GCA_964447845.1 uncultured Anaerolineaceae bacterium | reverse complement strand
GGTGACTCGGCGCTGGAGGAGGGTTTGTTCCTCACCCGCTACGCGACCGACGTTACCCTGATCCATCGCCGCGATGAGCTGCGGGCTGGGGCGATCCTGCAATCGCGTGCCAAGGAAAATCCCAAAATGAAGTTCATCTGGGATACCCTGGTCACCGATGTGATCGGCAC
This sequence comes from uncultured Anaerolineaceae bacterium, assembly GCA_964447845.1. Taxonomy (GTDB): domain Bacteria; phylum Chloroflexota; class Anaerolineae; order Anaerolineales; family Villigracilaceae; genus DASXQN01. Next base: position 1,413 of record CAYUUJ010000578.1, on the reverse strand, counting down.
CGAAAAGGTGGAGGCCGTGAAATTGAAAAACGTCAAGAATGGTGCAGAGACCGTTTTCGAAACGGATGGCGTTTTCATTTTCATCGGGCACACGCCGAATACTCAGATTTTTGAGGGTCAACTTGAGATGGACGCACTCGGCTATCTTAAAGCCAACCACATGATGGAAACCAACGTCCCAGGCGTGTTCGCGGCCGGGGAGGCAGCCGATCCGCACTTCCGCCAGGTCGTTACCTCCGCCGGAATGGGGGCAGCAGCTGCCATCCAGGCCACGCGCTACCTTGAGGCGCATGGCGGGTAAATAGTTTGCAGAGCAGTACAGGACTTCCACAATCGGTCAGATGTGGAAGTCCTGTTTTATATCTGAAATGAACGGTTTGCGATAAAATCAACTTAATTCAGTGTTTGGAGGATTGATGAACAAGATCTCGATCGTCGGCGCAGGCATGACCGGTTCCACCGCAGCGCATTGGCTGGCCGAACGCGAACTGGCCGATCTGGTGTTGGTGGACGTGGTGGAGGGCATGCCGCAGGGCAAGGCGCTGGATTTGCAGGAAGCGCTGCCGATCATCGGTAAGGATGTGGAAGTGGTGGGTTCGAACGATTATGCCGCCACGAAGGGCTCTGATATTATTATCATCACGGCCGGCCTGCCGCGCAAACCGGGCATGAGCCGCGCCGATCTGTTGAGCGCCAACGCCGAGATCGTGGGCAAAGCCGCCACCGAAACGTTGAAGCATTCCCCGGATGCGATGTATATTGTGCTGACCAATCCGCTCGACACCATGGCGTACCTGACCATGAAGCTGACGAAATTACCCCGCGAGCGCGTCGTTGGTCAGGCCGGCATCCTGGACTCGGCGCGGATGCGCGCCTTCGTCGCCATGGAGACCGGAGTGAGCGTGCAAAATATCGACTGTTACGTGCTGGGCGGGCACGGTGACGAGATGGTGCCGTTGACCCGTCACTCGAATATTGCCGGCGTTCCGCTCCTGGATTACCTGCCTGCTGACCGTTTAGCGGCCATCGTCGAGCGGACGCGTAAGGGCGGCGGTGAGATCGTCAACCTGTTGAAGACAGGGTCGGCGTATTACGCACCGTCCGCGGCAGTGGCGCAAATGGCAGAAGCCATTCTCAAAGATAAGCACCTCATCGTCCCGGGCGCGGCTTATATGCAAGGTGAATATGGTTTGAAGGACATGTTCTTTGGTGTGCCGGTGATGCTCGGGCGTAGAGGTATGGAGAAGATCGTCGAGTACAAACTGGACGCCGAAGACCAGGCATTATTCGATAAATCCGCCGAGGCTGTCAAAGAGACGCACGAGGCGTTGAAGAAATTGGTGAAAATGTAATGTGATTGCTTCGTTTTGGCGCTCATAGAGCCATCGCTCGCAATGACATATAATTCGGAGG
>CAYUUJ010000577.1:0-1585 GCA_964447845.1 uncultured Anaerolineaceae bacterium | reverse complement strand
CGCGCAGATTCCCGGCGAAGAGACAGAGATTTTCGCGCAGGCCTGCCGGAAGGCGAAGGTCTGGGGCATATTCTCTCTCACCGGAGAACAGCACGAGGAGCATCCCAAGAAGGCACCCTACAACACGCTGATCCTCATGAACGACAAAGGCGAGATCGTGCAGAAGTACCGCAAGATCATGCCTTGGGTGCCAATCGAAGGCTGGTATCCTGGCAATTGCACTTATGTATCGGATGGCCCCAAGGGAATGAAAGTGAGCCTGATCATCTGCGATGACGGCAATTACCCGGAAATCTGGCGTGACTGCGCGATGAAGGGCGCTGAGCTCATCGTGCGCTGCCAAGGCTATATGTATCCGGCAAAGGACCAGCAGGTGCTCATGTCGAAATCGATGGCTTGGGCCAACAACTGCTATGTAGCGGTCGCCAACGCCTCGGGTTTCGATGGTGTCTACTCCTATTTCGGCCACTCTGCAATCATCGGCTTCGATGGCCGCACGCTCGGCGAATGCGGCGAGGAAGACATGGGCATCCAGTTTGCCGCTCTGTCGAAATCGTTGATCCGTGACGCGCGCAAGAACGCGCAGTCGAACAACCACCTCTACAAGCTTGTACATCGAGGCTATACTGGCATGATCAATTCCGGTGAATCGGCCTCCGGAGTGGCGGCCTGTCCATTTGACTTCTACAAGAAATGGATCACCGATCCAGAAGGCACGCGTGAGATGGTTGAGGCGATCACGCGTGCGACACCGGGGACCGAGGAGTGTCCGATAGATGGTATTCCCAACCCGAAGACTCGCGCGCACCGTTAGGCAAGATATGGGAGCGACCCTTATGGGCCGTTCCCGCTTCCCGTAATTTATCGCGTGAGAACCGCCCCGCCACACGGAACCAAAGTTTATGGACCTCAGCAGCTATCTGATCAATTCCGAACCATATTATCGTCCAGTGCGTAATGAGATTGAGCTCTTCGAGGCCGCCTATGCGACCCGCCTGCCAATGATGCTCAAGGGTCCGACTGGCTGCGGCAAGACCCGCTTCATTGAACATTTGGCGTGGCGGCTGCGCAAACCGTTGATCACCATCGCCTGCCATGAGGATATGACTGCTTCCGATCTCGTTGGGCGCTTTCTGCTCGATTCGGAAGGTACCATCTGGCACGATGGGCCACTAACGCTTGCAGTTCGCTGCGGCGCCATTTGCTATCTTGACGAGATTGTGGAGGCGCGCCAGGACACGACCGTCGTCATTCATCCGCTGACCGATGATCGCCGGATTCTGCCGCTCGAAAAGAAAAACGAGCTGGTGCGCGCCCACCCCGATTTCCAACTTGTCGTCTCCTATAACCCCGGCTACCAAAGTGTAATCAAAGACCTGAAGGAATCTACCAAGCAGCGCTTTGCTGCCCTGAGCTTTGGCTACCCCGAAGCTGCGATCGAGACGGAGATCGTTGCTCACGAAGCGGGAATAGATCGCAGCGAAGCTGCGGTATTGGTGAAGATCGCCGAGCGCACCCGTAATCTCAAAGGCCACGGGCTGGAAGAGGGCGCATCAACACGCATGCTGATTCAGGCCGGACGGCT
>CAYUUJ010000576.1:0-1590 GCA_964447845.1 uncultured Anaerolineaceae bacterium | reverse complement strand
ACGCCCATTGACAATGTCATTGACACGCTGATAAGGAACATGAATGTTATCAGCCAGCTCTCGTTGGGTGAGACCCATTGGATTAAGAAACTCCTCCAAAAGCATCTCACCTGGATGAGTTGGGGTGCGGTTTGTCGGAACGCGAACCATGTTTTATCTCCTGCTTCCAGCTCTAGTGATAATCAGCCTATATCAAAATGCGAATTTCGCAAGAAACTTCCCAACGGTTAGCGTTCGCGAAGCATCCCGAGCCCTTTCGGTTTGCTCAGGGTAAACTCCGCGAGTGGGAAGCGGAAGCGGGCGGTAATTATGGTTTGGCAATGGTGTGAGAAACCATCCAACTAATGAATTGTGTTCGATCCATCTGACCGGAAGCCACATCCAGCATCAACCTCTCTTGCTCATCTATAGGCGCATTAATCTCATGGCCGTTTAAAAGCAAAAAGACCTCCATCGCTGCATGAGCAGTTCGCTTATTTCCATCCATAAATGGATGATTTTGGACAAGGGAGTGGCCTAGGGCAGCAGCTTTTTCGGCCAGGGTTGGATAGAGATCTTTGCCGCCAAATGTTTGACGAGGCTGTGCGAGAGCGGATTCCAAACCGGATGCATCGCGAATGCCAACACCGCCTCCGGAGAGTTCCATGATCTGTCGATAGAGTTCCAAGACCTCGACGACTTTGAGATAGCGCATCAAGCCAGTCGCCGATACAGCTCTGAGTTCTTCTGAAGGGTATATTCTATAGCCTGACGAAGGGGTTCATCCGGCCTGGCCAACAAGTCCTCGATGCTGAGGCGAGCTAGTTCTTCAGGCGTAACCTGAAAACGCGCGGCTACTTCTTCCAGTTTGCGCAGGTCTTCATCGGGAAGACGGATTGTGATTGTGGTCATCGCTTCCTCCATTGAATAAGATACCACTATTATATCGGACGAATTGTTAGCCCGCCTAACTATTAATTATGCGGACCGTATAACGCCTGAAGTCGCAGAAGGCTTTATGCTGCCTGGCTTTTGAAACCCGTCCCGGCAATAAATTCCCGCGCCAGCTCGATCGCCTTATCTGAGAATTCATATGACTTTACAGTAAGCTTCGGATGCGGATTCCCGCTGATCATCTTCGAGACCTTGCGTCTTTCCTGGTAGAGGCACAACACCGGTTTCCCCGCATTCAATGCAAAACCAATTTCATACCCCACGCCATGCGATGGAGCGCTGACCTCTGCGATCAAGGCCTCACAGCCTTTGATCCACGAAGTATCCCGGTCATAGATATCGCGCGGGTCGGCGACGGTCTCCAGGTCCACCACGCCGGATTCGGCCAGGTGCGCGGTGGGGATCACGTGCCCGTCGGCGGCCAAGGCGTCGACCAGGGCCTGATAAACGGGTTCAAACTCACGTCCGCCCGTGATCGAGCAGGCGAAGTAAATGTTCATTTGCGCGGCAGGCGCGCCAGGATGGAATTGTCCCCCCGCCGTTTGGGAGCGGTGGGCACATCCCCGCCCACGCGCAGGCTTTCGAGTTCGGTGCTGAAGCGCATCCAGTCATCCACCAGGAATACGAAATGCGGCGTGCGATCCTCGAAAAAGAACG
>CAYUUJ010000575.1:0-1609 GCA_964447845.1 uncultured Anaerolineaceae bacterium | reverse complement strand
GAAGGTTCGATCACGCAGATCCCGATCCTGACGTTGCCGAACGATGACATCACGCACCCGATGCCTGATCTCACCGGTTACATAACGGAAGGGCAGATCGTGCTCGGCCGCGAATTGAACTTTGCCGGCATATACCCGCCGGTTTCTGTGTTGCCTAGCCTGTCTCGTTTGATGAAAGACGGTATTGGCAAGGGCCGCACGCGCGATGATCACCCGCGCTGGGGTGCACAACTTTATGCCGCCTACGCCAGGACGCAGGACGTACGCGCGCTGGCCAGCGTAATCGGTGAGGAAGAGTTGAGCGATGTCGACCAGAGATATTTGAAATTCGGGCGCGCCTTCGAACGTGAATTCGTCAATCAGAGCTTCACGGAAAACCGCACCATCGAAAGAACGCTCGAGATCGGCTGGAAACTGCTCTCCATGTTACCCAGGAAGGAACTCACCCGTGTAACGTTGGACGAGATCGCGCAATATTACAAAGGCGACGATGCCGCAAATTAGTGTTGCCCCTACTCGCACGAACCTGATCCGGCTCAAAAAAGAGCTGCGATTCGCGCGCGAAGGATATGAGATCCTGGACCGCAAACGGGAAGCGTTGACCAACGAACTGGTCCGTGTGGCGAAGGAAGCCGATACTTTGCAGAAGGAAGTCTGGGCGCTGCTCGAGAGTGCCTACGGCGCGATGGGACAGGCGCGGCTTGTGATGGGCAGCGATCATGTGGAATGGGCCGCCCTGGCGGTCAACAAGACCGTCGATGTCCACTTGCGACTGCGCGGCATTATGGGCGTGGCGATCCCGCAGATCGAAGCGCGCGGCGAGCCACCGAAACTGCTCTATAGTCCGGGTGATACCCCGGCCGTGCTGGATGAGGCGACTGCCGCATTCCGCGAAGTGCTTCTGAAAGTGCCTCAGCTTTCCATGCTCACTGCGGCCGTCTGGCGTCTGGCCAACGAATTGAAAAAAACCCAGCGCCGTGTGAACGCGCTTCAGCATATTTTCATACCTCAGTATGAAAATATGATCGCCTTCATTGTGAGTTCACTTGAAGAGCGCGAGCGTGAGGAAACCTTCCGCTTGAAGATGCTCAAGACCAAGATGACGAAAGCGGCCGCCGAAGCCTCTCCGGTCGCCTGACCTTTGTACGCACACCGGAGGGTTTTGGCGATAGAATCCGTCAGAACCCTCTTTAATTTTAAGCAGCCACCGTGGAACTAAAACAGATACTATCCTCCCTGCCGTTTTCATATTCACCTTCGCATATTCCCGATACGCCGATCACGGATATCAGCCTGGATAGCCGGAAGGTGCAGCCGGGCGTATTGTTCATTGCCTTGCAAGGTGGGGCAGTGGATGGACATGACTATATCCAACAAGCCATCGACAATGGCGCGGCTGCAGTTGTGGGGGATCGTCAGTTCGACGGACTTTCCGTGCCCTATATCCAGGTGGAGAACTCGCGTCAGGTTCTGACCTATTTGGCTGCTGCGTTCTACGATTGGCCGGGTCGCAAGCTGACGGTTATTGGTGTAACTGGCACAGATGGTAAGACCACTACTGCCAATTTGATTTATCAGGTCTTGTCAGCTGCAGGTCTCAAACCCGGTA
>CAYUUJ010000574.1:0-1612 GCA_964447845.1 uncultured Anaerolineaceae bacterium | reverse complement strand
CCAGGTGGGAAATTTGGCGCGTAAAGCCTCGAAAGCGCGGTCACGATTGATATCGTTGGTGTTCTGCGAAAGAATGGTCGAAACCAGTTCATCCACCGGCGGCAGCGGATTGCGCCAGGTCGGTTCACCGAAGGCTTCCAGCAGACGTTGATGGATCTTGAGAGAGCGTTTTTTAAGGAGGGCCATATCTTCACCGAAATTGCCACAGAGCACACAAAGTTCTCAGAGAATTTTCTCCGCGTTTTCCGCCGAAGGATCCGTGGCTGCTTTTTATTACTCTCTGGTCAATGTGAATACCGGCCGCGACTCGCCCGTCACCAGCCCGCGATGATTGTGGATCGGCCTCAGCGGCCCAAAAGCAGACAAACCTTCCATTTGTTCGCGAGACAGCGCGCCTAGCAGCCGCAGGATCTCCAGTGCCACGGCCGGACGCACACGGGTGGAGGCGTGTTCAGGTGACAAATGCGCCGCATCGCCGTCCGAAACCTTGAAGGTAATGCCGATCCCCGGCGATTCCGGGCTCAACGCGCCGGGCAACAAACCCAGCGCCTGGTATCCCTCCGCGCCGCGCTTGCAGATGATCCTGCCTGCACCGGTTTTCATCAACTCGCAGTCGAATTCACCGAAACCGCTGATCATTTCCGGATGGGTCGTCATGGCGGATGTGATCTCCCGGCAGGCGGCCGCGCGCTGTTCGGAAAGCCCGCGCGGGTCCACCAAACGCGCCAGCCCGAGCGCGGCATTGTAAAGCGGCACGGCGAAATTTGGCGCGGAACAGCCGTCTATGCCGATCTCGATCTTTTCACGATCGATCCCGCACATTTCAGCAAACGCCGTGAGGCTGTCCTGCTGGATGGGATGCTTGAGATCCAGATAATTCTCCAAAGGCAGCTCCCGCATCCTGGCATGCGCCAGCATGGCGGTGTGTTTGCCCGAGCAATTGTTTAGATTCAGCCCGGGCGCGCCTCCGGTCTCGATCAGCAACTTGGACATGGCGGCATCCCCCGGCATATGTACGCCGCATTGCAGGTCGGTTTCCTGAATACCGATCTTCTTCTGCATCCCCAGCACGGTTTCAATATGCAATGCCGAGCCTTCATGCGAGGCGCAGGCCAGCGCAAGCTCGCGCGCGGTGAGACCGAAATGTTCCACGCCGCCGCGCTCGACGAAAGGCAAGGCTTGAAACGGCTTGGCGCTGGAGCGCAAAAAGGCGACCTGATACGGGTCGCCATGGGAAGCCAGGAGTTGACCGTTCGCACTCACGACCGCGATCGAGCCGGCGTGGAGGGACTCTACGATCCGGCCGCGGGTCAACTCGATCAGCGGGAGGTCAGTCATTTTGAATCACTTGTGAAAGATTCACCACAGAGATCACGGAGTCCACAGAGTTATTCTAGCAGTTTCTCTGTGTGCTCCGTGGTGAAAATATTCGGGCCACGCAGGTCAGTTATTAATCCTCATGCCAGGAGCGCGAGGGGTGATAGTGTCGGATGTAATATTGCATCAGTCCGTGCCGCAGGCGTTGTGTGAAATGTTTCTGCCGGGCGGCCGGCACACGGAAATAAGTCAGAAAACTCGAGATCAGTTTCTCGGTCGTTTCGGGACGCGCGTG
>CAYUUJ010000573.1:0-1636 GCA_964447845.1 uncultured Anaerolineaceae bacterium | reverse complement strand
TGCGCCGCAAAGAGCGGATCAAACAATTTCTGCGCCTTGGCCAGCGCCCGCTTGGCCGCCGCCAGTTTATCCGGGCTCGCTTCATGGACGGCGACCCCCGCCGTATCTATGAATGCTTGCGCCGCACGAAAGGCCTCCTCCAGTTTGGAGATCGCCACCACTGGCTCAGTGGTACGGTGAAAGGTGTCGTTTGCTTTTTTAGATAGGGTCTGGCCCATCTTCGTGATCTGTTTGCGTATCGTGTGACTCATAACGCCTCCTCTGGTTATTCTTTGTACGCCGCCTTCACCCGTGCTGCCATCTAGTGCTTCCGCTGGCAGAGTTCCAACTTAGCCTCCAGTTTAATCACCCGTGCGAACAGCCGCCCATGCTCGGCGGTATACTCGATGCTCACAGGGACACAGTCCCTGACACACTGCATGGTGGCTGGCGACCCTAGCTCAGCCGATTCCGGTCTGAGCGTCGAGCACGCGGTACATAGACATAAACTTGTCAGCAGCCACAAAGTCCCGATTGACCAGCGCATGATCGAGCCCCTTCCGTATGAACTCTAATTTGTGATCCAACGACCACGAGGCAAACTTCGTTGGGTCGGTGAGAAAGTCCGTGATCTGTACCAGGAACGTCAACCCAGCCGTAACGGGATCTGATGGTGTCGGAATCGGCATTCTTACACCGTCGGCGGCGGCGTCTTGAACAGCTTGGCCGTCTCCCACATCGAGAACACGAACTCGACACCGAAATCGAATGACCTCAGGACGCCCTCTTCCTGCTCCAATGTCATCAGCCCCGCATCAATTTGGTCTTGAATCTTCATCAGGTCCCGCGCCCGTTTCATGACGAAGGCTTTTTTCTGCTCGCCCGTACCATGACCGGAAAACGGACCATTGGGGGCTTCCGCCTCGGTCATTGCTGACATAGCAGCTCCAAGAACCTGCATGCCGATTACCATTGTGTTACCGTTTAGACTGAATGCCATGATGGAATCTCCTTTTGATTAAAAACCATTACTCTTTCGGCACATCGGCGGGCTTTTCAGTGGCCGTTTTATCGGTCGCCGCCTGTTGCTTGCCGGCCGTGTCTACCATCCTCGCAATGGTATCGGTCTTCGCCTCACTCTGCGACGAGCTGACAAAATAGAAGGCCAGTACGATCCCGACCGCGCTGTCGATCGTCCCGAGCACGCGGGCGACCAGCGTTTCACTCCCTTCCGGCAACTTATGTGTGAACACGTAAAAATTGGCGCCCGCAAAGATCGCAAACACCATCACGGCAATGAGCGTCGGCGTCCAGTCCTTTGAGCGTCTCATCTGTGCCGGTGTCTTGCGACGTTCTTCCATCACGTCTCCTTCGGTTACAATGCCCGCGTGCCAAGAATGCGCGGCCCTCTGTGCGCCTACCTTCCTGGCGGATTGGTCGGCTCTTTGGGTGCTCTCGGTTCCATGGGATCACCCCCCTTCGGCTGACTGCTGAGTCCACCTGGCGGATCGGCTTGATAGAACCCCGTCTTGTCTCCTGGATCAGCGAAGTAGACCGCAATGACGAAGGCCGCGACCCACACGAGGACCAGGATGGTCACTACTTCTCGGAGCATCACACCGCCTCCTTCAACTGACACACGAAGAACATGTCATCG
>CAYUUJ010000572.1:0-1676 GCA_964447845.1 uncultured Anaerolineaceae bacterium | reverse complement strand
GATCGTCAAGGAAGTTTATTCCTAGAACATTCGCCTCAGCACGAGCCCGGACCTGATCCCGTTATCGACGGGGTGGCCGCGGCTAAAAACTTGTCCGCCCCGCACGTGACGGAAGGCGGAGCCATCAGAAAGGATCTATGAAAGTCCTATTAATTGGAGTTGGAGGCGTGGGGGAAGCCATTGCTGCGATCGCCAAACCGCGCACCTGGTTAAAACAAATGGTACTGGCTGATTACAATCTCGAACGCGCCTGCGAAGTTCAGCAAAAACTGGGCGACGCGCAGCGTTTTCCGGTTGAATCAGTCGATGCCGGAAATCAAAGCATGATCGAGGAGCTGGCCCAAAAATATGATGTGGACCTGATTATGAATGCGGTCGATCCGGTTTATAACAAACAGATCTTTGATGCCGCCTATAATGTGAACGCGGTCTATATGGATATGGCGATGAGCCTATCCGAGCCGCATCCCGATAAGCCCTTTGAGCTGACGGGGATCAAGTTGGGCGATTATCAATTTGAACGCTCAAAAGAGTGGGAAAGAATCGGCTTGCTGGCTTTGGTGGGCTGCGGTGTGGAACCCGGAGTGGCGGATGTGTTCGCGCGCTACGCCCAGGATTATCTTTTCGATGAGATCGAAGAGATCGGAGTGCGGGATGGCGCGAACCTGGAGATCGCCGGGTACGATTTCGCGCCGAGCTTCTCCATCTGGACAACCATCGAAGAGTGTTTGAATCCGCCGGTCATTTGGGAGGAAGGCAGGGGTTGGTTTACGACTGCGCCATTCTCCGAACCGGAGTTCTTCGATTTCCCGGAAGGCATCGGCAGGGTGGAAGTGGTCAACGTGGAACATGAAGAAGTGTTGCTCGTGCCGCGCTGGATTAAAGCCAAGCGTGTCACATTCAAGTATGGCCTGGGCGACGATTTCATCCGGGTCCTGAAGACACTGCACATGGTGGGCCTGGACAACAAGAAGAAAATAGAGGTGAAAGGCACTCAGGTTGCACCCCGGGATGTGGTTGCGGCCTGTCTGCCCGACCCTGCCCACCTGGGCGATAAGATGAGCGGCAAAACCTGCGCCGGTACCTGGGTCAAGGGTATCAAGGACGGTAAACCTCGTGAAGTTTATATTTACCAGGTTGCGGATAATGAAGATTGTATGCGAGCCTGGGGTTGCCAGGCGGTGTTGGCGCAGACCGCATTCAGCGCCGTGATCGCCATGGACTTGATCGAGCATGGGGTCTGGAAAGGCGCGGGCGTGCTAGGCCCCGAAGCATTTGAGCCAATGCCCTTCATGGAGAAAATGACCGAATACGGTTTTCCGTATGGCATCCAGGAAATGACGCCAAGTTTGGAATCGGCCTAAGTCCCGACATTTGCGGGCGGTGAGAACCGCCCGCAAATGATTTAAACGGGACCAGCCCGCGGCCTCGTCCTGAGCCGCCGCGGTGAAACTGTCGAAGCAATGTCGAGGGAGCGCAGATCGAGGCACATGTCGCTTTCGGAAACCCGAAGTTGTCAGACAGTCATGAGGCTTGTATAATCAAATTCTACATAGGTTGATTTGATGGAATATAAACTCTTCATTGACGGACAGTGGGTAGGCGCCGGACCTCTCATGGAGGTTAAGAACAAATATAACGGCCAGGTGATCGGATCGGTTCCGACCGCCCGGCGC
>CAYUUJ010000571.1:0-1698 GCA_964447845.1 uncultured Anaerolineaceae bacterium | reverse complement strand
AGGCGCGAGCCCGCGCAGCAGACCTGTCCCTGGTTGAACCAGATGGCGTCCACCACGCCTTCCACCGACGAGTCGAGATCCGCGTCGTCGAAGACGATGAATGGGGACTTGCCTCCGAGTTCAAGCGAGATCTTTTTCCCCATACCAGCCGTCGCCTTGCGAATGACGCGGCCGACGTCCGTCGAGCCGGTGAATGCGATCTTGTCCACGTCCGGATGTTCCACGATCAGCGCGCCCACTTTCCCGTCCCCGGTGAGGATGTTCACCACACCCGGCGGCAGGCCAATGTTCTCGCAGATCTCTGCGAACAGCAGCGCGGTCAGTGATGTGAACTCGGCGGGTTTCATGACAACGGTGTTGCCCATCGCCAGCGCGGGCGCGATCTTCCAGGACAGCATCAACAATGGGAAGTTCCACGGGATGATCTGGCCGACCACCCCGACAGGGCCGTAGTCGCGCAGCTCGGACGCCATGATCTGTGCCCATCCTGCGTGATAATAAAAATGACGGGCGACCAGCGGAATGTCGATGTCACGCGTTTCGCGGATCGGCTTGCCATTATCCATCGTCTCAAGCACAGCAAAGAGACGTGAATGTTTTTGAACCTGGCGGGCGATCGCATATAAATAGCGCGCGCGCGCGTGACCGGAGAGCTGACTCCAGCTTCGATAGGCTTTACGCGCCGCCGACACCGCGTCGTCCACGTCTTGCGCACCCGCCTGGGCGATATCGGCGATCTTTTGTGCAGTAGCCGGGTTGACCGAGTCAAACCACTCACCCGAGGAAGGCTCACGCCACTTACCGTTGATGAAGAGCCCAAAACGGCCCTTATGTGCATCCAGCCATTCCTGCGCGGGCTTGGAAGCTTCCGGAGCAACGCCGTATGAGAGGGTGTCGAGAAGTTCGGAGACTTTCATTGCTTATTCCTTTTGAACCGCCAAGCTCGCCACGAGAATATTAAAAATCCGTGTTTATCAATCCGATCCGTGGAATCCGTGTACCGTTCTTCCTTCGTGCCCTTGGTGTCCTTCGTGTTTAACTCATCCCAAAGGCTGATACTGCATAGACGCGTACCGCCCAAATGCAAAGTGTTCCAACTGCCGCTCGATGTCATTGATCAGCGCGCTGGCCCCTATACGAAATAAATGGGGCTGCATCCATTCCTCGCCAAGTTCTTCCTTCATCAGGATCAACCAGTCCAGAGACTGCTTGGCCGTCCGGATCCCACCTGCAGGTTTGAAGCCAACTTTGTACCCTGTATTTTCGTAAAATGAGCGGATGGCTCGCACCATAACCAGACTGACCGGCAAGGTTGCATTCACCGGCTCCTTGCCCGTGGAAGTCTTGATAAAGTCCGAGCCGGCCTGCATGCAAATGTAACTGGCGCGCATCACATTCTTCAGCGTGCCCAACTCCCCCGTCGCCAGGATGGACTTCATATGTGCGCTCCCGCAAGCTTCGCGGAATGCGCGCACCTCGTCATACAGCGCCTGCCAGTTTTGTGTGAGCACGAATTGTCGGGATATAACGATATCGATCTCAGATGCACCGGCCTTCACCGAAGCTTCGATCTCCTCGATCTTCGCTTTGAATGGGTTCAGTCCGGCTGGAAATCCGGCCGAAACCGCTGCAACCGGGATACCAGATCCCGCGAGCGCTTCCACCGCTGTCGGCACCATCGCATGATAAACACACACC
>CAYUUJ010000570.1:0-1702 GCA_964447845.1 uncultured Anaerolineaceae bacterium | reverse complement strand
AAGATAATATCTGCATAGGCGTCCGGTGCCAGGCTGCCAAGCGTTGCATCCGGAAAAAAGAGATTGGCAAGCGCGGCGTTGTTTTGGATCGCCATCCGTGTAATATCATACCCGCCCATACGGCGGGGATCACGATGATGGACTTTATGAAGCAGGTACGCAGCTTTCCACTCATCCCACATGGCATTGGAAAACCCGTCATTTCCCAGGCAAACTTTGATACCAGCCCGCAACATTTCTTCGATCGGCGCCACCCCCACGCCGTTGTTCATATTCGAGCGCGGCTGATGGGACAGCCAGGTTTGCGTTTCGGACAATAGCTGCATCTCATGTTCGTCGATATGAATGCCGTGTGCGGTGATCGTTTTGGGACCCAGGATGTCATGTTTTTGCAGTCGCTGGATGGTGCGTAACCCTGATTTGCGCAGGCTATCTTCTTCGTCTGATTCATGCTCGGCGGCGTGGACGTGAAAACCGATATCGTCAGGCGCCGACTCCCGGCACAGATCCAGGGTTGAATCGGAAAGCGTCAGGCTGGCGTGCAGGCCGAAGGTCGCGGCCAGGAGCGGGCTTTTGTCCTTCTTGATGAAGCGAATATTTTCCCGGATCCCGGCTCTCATTTTTTCTTCGCCATCCCGATCGGTCACTTCATAACAAAGCACTGCCCGCAGTCCTGCCTGTTCGACAGCCCCTGCGATCTGATCCAGTGAACCGTCGATCGCATTCGGTGAGGCATGGTGATCAATGAGCGTGGTCGTCCCGTGTTTAACGGCGTCGATCAGGCAAACGAGCGCCGAAAAACGCACCGCCTCTGCGTCCAACGAACGATCCAGGGGCCACCATAATTTTTGCAGGATCTCTGGGAAATCCCTGGGTGCAGCGCCCGGAATCGCGAGACCGCGCGCGAAAGCCCCATAGAAGTGTGTATGCGCGCATATGTTTCCGGGCATGACGTACTGGCCGCGGGCATCCAGTTTCTCAACATGTTCGTATTTTGCGACCAGATTTTTGGTGGGACCAAGACCGCGGATGCGATCGCCTTCGATATACAGTGCATGGTTTTCGAGGATCCGGTTCGGTTCACCCCAGGTGACCAGATTGGCATTCGTGATCAGCATGAACTAGTTCACCCCGAACTGCCCAGGATCAGGAAGCTTTACGCCTGAAGCTCCAATTTCCCATAGTGCCTGGAAGGCTGCCTCGCGCAATTCGGGATCGTCTCTATACATGGCCTGATAGATCTGATTCACAATCCCCTCGGTGGGTGTCTGTTTAAGGTAGGCAACCGCCACCAATCGCTCATCCACTTTTTCACTCTTGAGTGCATTCAATAAAACGTCAGTAGCATTGGAACCGGGTGAGATTCCAACACCTTGTTTGCTCGCGAACTCGATCAGCCAGGGCGTGGCCGAGGGCGGCGTTAGAACGCGTGGTGCACGAATGGCTGGATTCGACAGGCTTTCGAGCATTTCTGCCGCGGAGTTTCGCACAAGCCATTGTTCATCATCGATCTGCATTTTCTGGATGGTTTCGAATGCCCAGCTTTCACCGGCGCGAGCCAAACCGTAAACCACCGCGCGGCGCAGCAGGATATCAGTAAGAGTTGCCCCGTCTTTAAGCATGGCGTGTCCTTCACCGTGGTCATTGGCAAGCGCTTCAGCCGCTGCGCGAGCGACTGCCATGGACACCGCAAGAATTGCAT
>CAYUUJ010000569.1:0-1738 GCA_964447845.1 uncultured Anaerolineaceae bacterium | reverse complement strand
GCCGCGCACTTCGCCGTACTCGTTCCAGGGTCTGGGCGAAGAGGGACTGGAGTTGCTCGCCGAAGCGCGTGAACTGACCGGCCTGCCGATGGTGGTCGAGATCATGTCCCAAACCCAATTAGACGTAATGGTCAAATATGTGGATGTCCTCCAGGTGGGGGCGCGCAACATGCAGAATTACAATCTGCTGCGCGCCATCGGTGAAACCCGCACAAGCGTCCTGCTCAAGCGCGGGCTTTCGGCCACCGTTGAAGAGTTGCTTATGTCAGCAGAATATATTCTTTCAGGCGGGAACAAACAAGTCATCCTGTGCGAGCGCGGCATCCGTACGTACGAAACCTCCACGCGCAATACGACCGATATCAACGCCATCCCGGTCCTCAAGAACCTGACCCATCTGCCTGTGATCCTGGATCCTTCTCATTCCACGGGCCACGCCGGTTATGTGACTGCCATCGCGCGCGCAGCGGTCGCCGCTGGAGCGGATGGCTTGATCATTGAAGTACATCCCGATCCCGCGCACGCGCTTTCGGATGGTGTGCAATCACTCAAACCTGAGAAATTTGCTGAACTGGTCAAACAGGTGCGCGCCATCTCAGAGGCGATCGGGCGGCGCTCTGCTCCAGCTCAAAAGCCGGTCAAAGCGGGATGGTGAGCATGAAGGAGGATGACTTTAGGCTCAAAGATTCGACAGTTGCGATCGTCGGCCTGGGGTTGATGGGCGGCTCGTTGGCTATGGCCTTGAAAGGACACTGCCGCAGCCTGACCGGGATTGACTCGCATCCCGCGGCGCTGGAAGCTGCACGCGCTAAAAAGATCGTTGACCAGGCTGATAGCGATCCCGCCAACCTATTGCCACAAGCGGATCTCGTGATCCTGGCTGCCCCAGTACCGGCCATCATCGAATGGCTTGGAGACTTGCCGGCTTATATCCAACAGCCCTGTATCGTGATGGACATCGGTTCCACCAAGCGCGCCATCCTGCAGACTATGCAAGAGCTGCCCGCAAACTTTGAACCGATCGGCGGCCACCCCGTCTGCGGCCGCGAACAACTTTTGATCCAGAATGCGGATCCTAATCTGTATCAAGGTGCGCCATTCATTATCACAGCGCTCGACCGAACTACACGTCGCGCGCTTTCGGCTGCCAAGCAGATCATTTCAAGTGTGGGTGCGCATATGCTTGAATTATCGGCCGAACAGCACGATCGCACTCTGGCTTCCACAAGTCATCTGCCCTTCCTGCTTGCCTCCGCCCTTACGCTGGCGACATCTCTTGAAAGTGCGCCATTTATTGGGACCGGGTTTCGCTCCGCTTCCCGGCTGGCTGGGACGCCTGCCTCGATGATGCTGGGCGTGCTTGAATCCAACCGGGATAATATTTCCAGTTCCATCCAGCGTTTTCGTGAGTCATTGTCCCTGATCGAATCGGCGTTGAACAGCCAGGACAGCCTGGCGCTCGAAAACATTCTTGATCAATCGCGTCATTCTTATGAAAATCTGGTGAGCGGCCACTCTTAATCATGTTAACCATCGCTCCTGTCAACCATGTTTTGCATGCCACCGTTCGGGTGCCCGGATCAAAGTCCCTCACAAACCGCGCCTTATTGATCGCCGCGCTCGCCGGCGGTAGAACGCGGCTGATGAATGCCCTATTCTCCGACGACTCGCGGTTCTTCGCCGAGGCGCTTCAGACACTTGGGTTCGAAGTCCAGTTGGAACCAGATCGTTCTGAAAT
>CAYUUJ010000568.1:0-1759 GCA_964447845.1 uncultured Anaerolineaceae bacterium | reverse complement strand
TTTTGCCCGGCACCGCCATCGGTTATCCCGTCAGCGGCGGGGCGCGCGAGCCGCTCTTCTGGTGGGCTTTGGGAACAGCCGTCGTTGCCGCGCTCGGCATTGGGGCGGTCAGCCGGCAGGCCCAGGTGCGCGAGGATACGGCCATCGGGATTATCTTCGCCGGCATGTTCGCCCTGGGGATCGCGCTGATCTCCACGGTCCGCAGTTACGCGGTGGACTTGAGTCACTTTTTATTCGGCGATGTGCTGGGCGTTTCGTCCCACAGCCTGTGGCTGATCCTTATCTTTGGCGGACTGGTGCTCCTGACCATCGCCGCATTCTATAAAGAATTCCTGACCATCTCCTTCGACCCCGTCCTGGCGGCCACACTGCGCCTGCCGGTCGGCTTGCTGAATAACATCCTGCTGGCGTTGATCGCGGTGACCGTGGCGGTTTCGCTCCAGACGGTCGGCGTGGCGTTGATGGTCGCCATGCTGGTCACGCCCGCTGCGACGGCTTATCTGCTCACGTCCCGCCTGCCGGTCATGATGCTGATCGCCGCCTGCCTGGCCTCGCTTTCAGGCGTGATCGGACTCTATCTTTCCTACTATTTGAGCATTGCCTCGGGCGCCGCCATAGTACTTACGGCTACCGCATTTTTCCTGCTGGTATTCGCCTGGAAGCGGGCCCGGAAGTTATAATCCCGGCATCGTCATCCGCAAATGAAAGAGGAGATATCTTATGACTATCATCGAATCATCCATCACCATCAACAAGCCTGTGGAGAAAGTCTACGGATTCCTCACCGACCTGGAAAACCAGAAGAAGCTGAGCGAGTACATTACGGGCGTGGAGGTCGATGGGCCGCTCAAGGTGGGCACGCGCTACAAGATCCAGACGACTTCCTACGGCCGGACGAATGTGATGGAAAACGAAGTAGTCGCACTCGAGCCTAACAAGAAGTTCGGCGTCAAAACGCTGGCCGCCCCGCCGGCCTCCGACGTGACCAGCACCTACCTGCTCGAAAAAGAAGGCAGCGGCACCAAATTGACCCTGCAAGTGGACGCCGTGATCATGGCGCCGGGCATGGAGGAGATGATCAAGACCCAGATGAAGACCGGATTCGATACGGTGCTGGCTTCCACGAAAAAAGCGATCGAAGGATGAGGCAATTTACGATTTACGATTAACAATTTACGATTGATACATGAAGTGCGAGTGGCAGAAGCGTCCGCTCGCATTTTGTTGTTAAGTGCTTTTTGTACACGGATAACGCGGGTCAATACGGATAAAGCACGGATTCTTGAGGTTTTCCGTGTATTTTCCATAAAATCCGCCGAAGGATCCGTGTACCGAATCCCCATGCCCTGAAACACAACTCATGGTTAATTAATCATTTCGGTTAAAATACAACCCATGCGCCTACCCAATCAGCATTCAGCATTCAGCATTCAGCATTTTGCAATTCGCATTCTGCCTTCCGCATTCTGCCTTCTGCTCTTATTCCTCACCTCCTGCTCGTCCCTCATTCCCACAACCATCTCCGCTTCGACTCCCTCCTCCACTCCCTCCCCGACCGAAACGCCGACCGCAATTCCCAGCGTAACGCCGACAGCCACGCTAGTCCCGGCGCCGGCGCGCGCCACTTATGCGCTCAACACAACCCTCGATTACGCCGCGCATACCGTGAGTGTGGATGAAACCATCGTCTATCCCAATCACACCGGCCAGACCTTGACCAGCCTGGTTCTGGCGGTGGTCCCGAATTTATGGGTGAACT
>CAYUUJ010000567.1:0-1762 GCA_964447845.1 uncultured Anaerolineaceae bacterium | reverse complement strand
CAGCGGTGCAAAGATGTCGAGTGTTTCTTGCGCGATGCGTTTGCGTTTGGATTCGGGGATATGTCCGAGCGTGCGCATGTTGTGCAGGCGGTCGGCCAGCTTGATAAGCACCACGCGGACATCATCCCCCATGGCCAGAAAGGTCTTCCGCAGGGTCTCGGAAACAAGGTCCCGTTTGCGTCCGAGCGCAGGTTCGGAACCTTTCCCGGAGGCCGCGTCCATTTGGGATTTGGTAGTGCCCCTGGCTTGTGAGACACGCGGCAGGTTGGTCAGTTTGGTGACGCCATCCACCAGGACTGTGACTGTTTCCCCGAAGTCGCGGCGTAAATCATCCAAAGTGATGCCGGTATCTTCCACGGTGTCATGCAGCAGGCCGGCAGCGATTACTTCGGGCGGCACTTGCAAGTCTGCCAGGATGCTGGCCACTGCCAGGCAATGGTTGATATAAGGTTCACCGGAAGCCCGTTTTTGCTCACGATGGGCCTGTTCGGCTACCTGGTAGGCGCGTTGGATCAGCTCGCGATCGACCGGAGTATACTTATCGGGCAATTGCTCGAGCAGTTTTTCAAACGGAATGGAAGCAGTGGAAGCTTTCATTTCAGATGATTGTACTACGTTGATAATATTGGCCCGACCGTTCAAAATTTCGCTCTCATGACCCTCGTCAACAACGTAACCCGCCTGCTGGATGCGCACAAAGTCCCGTATACACCTCATATATTGCCGCCGGAGAAACTAGGCGCACTCGAAGCCGCACAGATCATGGGTGTGCCGCCGGGGCAGGTTTTCAAAACGATCGTGGTCAGGCGCGAGAAACCCGGGAAGCCGGTGCTGGCTGTCGTGCCGGGATCAGGCATTGTCAATTTGAAATCACTGGCTGCCGTGCTGGGGGAAAAGAAGGTCTATCTGCCCACCGAGCGGGAGGCGGAAGAATTGACCGGGTTGCAAGCCGGCGGTATTTCGCCATTGGCGTTGGTCAATAAAGGATTCCAGGTTGTGATCGATACTGCTGCGCAGGAGTTCGTTCAGATCTTTATCTCAGGAGGTCAGCGCGGCCTGAACATCGAACTGCCAGTGGAAGCTCTGGCGCACCTAACCGGCGCGCGCTTCGGAAAAATCAGCCGGGATGAATAAAGAACTTTTATTTATCTGCTAGTTAGCGCGAATTTTCGCTAAATAAAATTGTCGATTCGTGTAAATTAGCGAAAATTCGCGGACAATATCCTGTGGCTTTCTTGAAATGATCTGCAAACTACGCGTCGAATTCGGCGACTTGCTCTTCATTGACCCAGACGGTGAAATGTCCGGATGGGAATCTGCCGAGATAAACATTCTGTTCGAACGGCTCGAGCATTTGAGCACAGACCGCGTTCGGGTCTGAAAGCGAATACACCTCGAGCTTGATCCCTTTTTGAGCATCAGGTTCGTGATAGAACACGCGTAATTGATGGCAGGGCGTTGACAGGTTGCCTTTCAAAACGACCGCGAATTGAACGGGATAACTTTCCATGGCCAGGATCTCCGCCGAATCCAGGAAGACTTCTCCGCGCTGCAGATCTTCATCGCCGGGGCGCGGTGCATAAATAGGCGGCGTGCCAGGTGTTTCGCTGTTGGTGGGGGAGTCAGGGGACAATATTGGACTGCAGGCTGCTCCGACCAATATCACGGTCAAAAATAATAACAGATGTTTCATGGTTGGTTCCTCCGTAATCGTTCAGAACGGGACGCTGTAAAGACAAAAAAAGTTCCTAACCTTTTATGA
>CAYUUJ010000566.1:0-1791 GCA_964447845.1 uncultured Anaerolineaceae bacterium | reverse complement strand
TATCTATCGAGTGCAAAGCAGAAAGCTGCTGAAGCCGTTGCTGTAATTGCTCGAACAAGCGGGCGCTGTACACGGTTCCCGCAGCCGCGCTGGCGAAGAGTGACAACAGCCGGGCATCTGCTTCGGTGAATTTGCGTTTGGAATCGCCGATCTCGTTGACGGTCAGCACGCCCACCAATTCGCCGTTGTAGATCATGGGCACTTCCAACACCGCATGCAGAGGCACGCCATCATATTTGAGGGATCGGCCTTCCCAGGTGTGATAATCGTCAATGATCAACGGTTCACGCGTCCGGCCGACTTGCCCGGCCGCACCCTCGCCGACGGCCAGGCGGGTGCCGATCGAGGATGGGAAGCCGACATTGACCACCACCTCCAGATCCTGACGCACCGCGTCGTAGAGGTAGATCCCGCCCACAGGTGCGCGCATTAATTGAGTGGCCTTCTCGACCACGGTTTGCAAAGCCTGATGCGCGTCTTGCGGCGAAGCCAGGCCGCGTGTGGTTTCGTACAAGATGGAAAATTCATCCGCCCTCTGGCGGGTCTCCTCGAACATGCGCGCATTTTCGATGGCGGCTGCGGCGTGGCTGGCAAAGGCCATGGCCATTTCGAGGTCGATGTTGGCATACGCATTCGGCAGGAGGTTATCCAGGGTGAGATATCCGATCGTTTTACCGGCGGCGATCATGGGCACACCCATCCAGCCGCGCACATATTGCTGGTTGCCCCAATCCGCAAAATTTGCATCGTCCTGCACATCCGCGATGACGACCGGTCTGCGAGACTCCCCGATGCGTTCGAAGATCGCGTCGCTTGGAAATACGTGTCCGATGACCAACTCCGGCGCCACCAGCCCCTTGCCGGCCATGGCGCGTACGTTCCCGTCTTCCCGGATGAACACAGTGGCACTATCGAACGGGATGACTTTCGCCAGCCCTTCCAGCAGTTCGCCGATCAGTTTTTCCGCATCCAGGCTGGACGAGAGGGAGGCCGCGGCATGCTGAAGCGTTTCCGCGTCCTGGCGGCGCAGTCGTTCCGCCTCGAACAGGCGCGCATTCTCGAGCGCTACCGCGGCCTGGTTCGCCAGGGTGGTCAACACGCGTTCATCATCGGCAGTGAACGCTTCGCGGCGGTCGTCTTCCACACTGATGCAGCCGATCGTGCGACCGGCGCTGATGATCGGCACATACAGCCCGGAGGCCATATTTTGAAATACTTCCATATAACGCGGGTCCTCGGCCAGATTGCTCGAGCGGACGGTTTCTCCATGTTCGATCACCCAGCCGGACATGCCTTCGCCGAGGCGCGAAATTTTGAGACGAGCGGTGGCTTCCTTGTCAGCCTGATCAGAGGGATGCGCGTGCGGCTCACTGAAAGCCAGCAGTTCAAGTTCATCCGTGTCTGCGCGCCGTACGCGCACCGCGGCATGATGCCAGTCCAGGCGGTCTTCAAGCACATGGATAATGCCCTGGCCGATCTCATGCGGATCGAGGCTTTTGCCGAGCGTCAGCCCGCCTGCATGCAGTGTCTCCAATGCGCGCTGACGGTTGACCAACTCGGTGATATCGGTCATGAATCCTTCCATGAATTTAAAACCCAATTCGCTCCGTTCCACCAGTCGTCCTTTATCCCAGATCCAGCGTTCCTCCTGGTTCGGTCTCAGGATGCGATACGTGATCTCATACGGCTCGCCTTTTTGGATGGCGGCTTCGATCTCGCTTCTGGTCCTTTGACGGTCCTCAACGTGGATGATCTCTTCAAAGGCAATCACCTTGTTTCCGATCAGGTCTT
>CAYUUJ010000565.1:0-1803 GCA_964447845.1 uncultured Anaerolineaceae bacterium | reverse complement strand
GATCGCAAAGGTCCCTTCTGCGAACTTGGGCATCTCGAAGACACCCATCGGTCCGTTCCAGACGATGAGCCTGGCTCCGTTTAAGGCAGCTTTGAATGCCTGGACGGATTTAGGGCCAATATCCAGCATCCGCCAGCCGGCAGGGACTTTATCCACTTCCACAACCTGTGTTTTCGCGTCGGCGTCGAACCGGTCGGCGATCACCGCATCAACGGGCAGCAACAGCTTGTCCCCGGCTTTTGAAAGGATTGTCCTGGCAGATTCCACGGAGGCTGTTTCCACCAAACTATCCTGCATGTTATAGCCTTTTGCCGCCAGGAAGGTGTTGGCCATTCCGCCACCGATGATCAACCGATCACATTTGGAGATTAAATTATCGACCACCGGGATCTTGTCGCTGATCTTTGCGCCGCCCAGTATGGCGATGTAAGGTCGCTCGGGATTGGAGGTGGCGCGACCAAGGTATTCGAGTTCCTGTTCCATCAAATAGCCGGCTACAGCCGGCAAAAAGCGCGCAACGCCCTCGGTGGAGGCGTGAGCCCGATGGGCCGAACCAAATGCGTCATTAACAAAAACGTCGCCCAGGGCAGCCATTTGTCTGGCGAGGTTTAAGTCATTCTTTTCCTCGCCGGGATGGAAGCGCGTGTTCTCCAGCAACAGGACATCACCGGATTTGAGCGCCTTTGCTATTTTCTCCACTTCGGGTCCTACACAATCAGGCGCCATCTGCACGGGCTTGCCCAGCAGATCTCCCAAGATCTTTGCCGCGGGTTTCAAACTGAACTCCGGATCAGGCGCGCCTTTCGGCCTGCCCAGGTGACTCATCAAGATGAGCGAGCTGCCTTGCTGGAGCACGTACTCTATTGTGGGCAGGGATGCGCGAATACGCTTATCGTCTGTAACCTTGCCGCCATCCATTGGGACGTTGAAATCAACGCGCATCAGGACGCGTTTGCCTTTCAAGTCGATGTCACGGACGGTCTTCTTATCCATGTGCGAATTAAAGTTTCTTGGCGATGAGCGCGGCCAGGTCCCCGACGCGGCAGGCGTAGCCCCACTCGTTATCGTACCAGGCAACAACCTTGACCAAATTCCCGATCACCAGCGTATCGATGGCACTGAACACGGACGAGAAGGTCGTACCGCGCATGTCTGTGGAGACCAGCGGTTCATCGGTAACATCCAGAATCCCTTTCATACGACCCTTGGCGGCTTCGATCATTGCCGAACGGATCTCGTCTTGCGTCGTCTCTTTCTCCAGGATGGCGGTAAAGTCCACCACGGAGACAGTGGGGGTCGGAACGCGAAAGGCCATGCCGCCGAACTTGCCCTGCAGTTCGGGAATCACCAAGCCGACAGCTTTAGCCGCGCCCGTCGGAGACGGGACGATATTTTGCGCAGCCGCACGGGCGTCGCGCAAGTCTTTCGCGCCCAGGTCTTGTAACTTCTGCGAATTGGTATACGCGTGAATCGTCGTTAACAGACCTTTTTGGATGCCAAACTTATCGTTGAGCACCTTGGCCACCGGAGCCAGGCCATTGGTGGTGCAGGAGGCATTGGAAATGATCGTATGCTTTTTCAGGTCGATCTTCTCTTCATTGACACCGATCACCACCGTTATGTCTTCATTCTTGGCCGGCGCGGTGATAATGACCTTTTTCGCTCCCCCGGATTCCACGTGCGCTTTGGCTTTGGTGGCATCCGTGAAGAAGCCGGTCGATTCCAGCACAATGTCTACACCCGCATCCCCCCATTTGATCGCGGCAGGTTCTTTTTCAGCGAAGACTTTGATAGTCTCACCAT
>CAYUUJ010000564.1:0-1810 GCA_964447845.1 uncultured Anaerolineaceae bacterium | reverse complement strand
GGCAGGATGCCTTTGGGCTTGCTCGTAAAATGAGGCCGAGCCTTTGATGGTCTGCAAAACCAATTGCTCGGCGATGCGGCGCGGGAAACCCATGTGCACGCCGGCGTCGATCAAGGCTTCGGCGAAAAGGAAGACGTAGGCCGGACCCGTGCCGGAGAGCGCGGTAGCCATGTCCATGTAACTTTCATCCTCCACAAAAACATCCTCTCCCAAGGCGCCGAGAATGGCACGCGCCATGGCGCGCTGTTCATCGGTTGCCTCCTTTGAGGCCGTCCAGACCGTAATCCCCTGTCCGATCTGTCCGGGTGTGTTGGGCATCGAACGCACCACCGCCTTATGCTTGAGACCGCTGCTGATCTTCTGCATGGAGGCGCCCGCCACGATCGAAAGCACCAACGCATCCGGGCGGATACCCTTGAGGCCCTTCATGACTTCACTTAACCGCTGCGGTTTGACAGACAGCACCACTACATCCGCGCTCCCGGCGGCAGCAGCGTTGTCTGTGGTGTTCTGAATGTTGTACTTCGTATGCAGTTGTTCGCCGCGCTCGGAGCGCGGACCCGAAGCGGTGAGGTTCTCAGGCTTGGATAAATTCTGGCGCAGCAATCCTGCGATCATGGCCTCCGCCATCGCGCCCGGGCCGATAAATGCGATCTTTTTGTCCAACATAATTCGATCCTCCGTGCGGGCATTATACTGGCTAGGGGCGGAGAATAAAAGCACCGGGCTTGCTTTGCGTTCAGACTCAAGTTTTGACGGCACGCACATGGCCCGAATCGATCTCACAGTACAACAGGTCGGGCTCACAACCTGTACATTCAAGCTGCAGCGTGGCATGCGCGATGGTATAGCGATTTGCCAGCATTTCGTTGACCTGGGCCTGGATGGCGGCGCCGGCGCTGATCGACACATCCTCCGTCAGGAGATGCGCGGACATCGTCCGCAGCCCGCGCGTGATGCTCCAGACGTGCAGATCGTGGACGCCCATCACACCTTGCACCTGCAGGATGTCGCTTACCATGGCGTCCATGTCCACGTCGCTGGGCGTGGACTCGAGCAGGATGCCCACCGTCTCACGCAGGATGCCGCCGGCGTTCCACAGGATCAGCAGTCCGATGAAAATGCTGACCAGCGGATCCAGCCAATTCCAGCCGGTGAAGAGGATCACGATACCCGCTGCCACTGCTCCAAGCGTGGAAAGTACATCACCCATCAAATGCACGAAAGTCGAGCGCAGGTTTAGGTCATGCTCGCTTCCCCTGCGGACTAACAAAGCTGTCGCCAGGTTTATGGCAAAGGCCACCACCCCCACGCCGATCAAAATTCCCGCCTGCACCTCAACCGGTGACGTCAGCCGCCGGTATGCTTCATAAAAGATCCCTAATGAAATCAATACCAATGTGGTCGAGTTCACCAGCGCCACCAGGATGCCGGCACGATGATAGCCATATGTTTGACGCGCGTTGGCAGGCCGCGTCATCAGTCGGAACGCATACCAGGTGAGGCCGAGTGCGATCACGTCCGTCAGGTTGTGGGCCGCATCCGTCAGCAGCGCCAGGCTGTTCGAGAAGAAACCGGCTGCAGCTTCGACAAGCACAAAACCCAGCGTCAACACAAGCGAAAGCGCCAGGCGTGACGTGCCCTGCCTGGCCGTATCCACAAAGTGAGGGTGCGGATGTAAGTGTTGAGTCATCAGATCCACCTGCGGGTGCGTTCGCGATATTCCCTGTAAGAGTCGCCGTGCAATTGAAGCAGATGTTGCTCTTCAAGGCGCACCTGGATCTGGATCGACGCTTCGCCGAGCAGCAAC
>CAYUUJ010000563.1:0-1842 GCA_964447845.1 uncultured Anaerolineaceae bacterium | reverse complement strand
GGGCAAGCCGATCTGACGGCGAGTCTCCTGCCCGGCTTCAACCAGCGGATGGTTTTCCTCAAGCGCCCAGGCCGGGAAATATTTATCCACCGGGAATACAAAGCCGGTATAGGAGGGCTCGTCATAAAACAATTCTTCCACTTTAACGGCCTCCCGTGATTCCACCGGGACAAGCGCTTCCACCTGCGCTCGCACTTGTTCCTTGGTCTCTCCGAATGTCATGCGGCGGTCGATGTAGATGATCGCTTCATCGGGCACGGCGTTGATCGAAGGCGTCTTGACCTGCATGTCACTGACGGTGATCTTGCCATGCCCAAGGAAAGGATGATCTCCGAGCTGCGGCTCCAGATCGCGGATGCCCTGGATCACCGGCAACAATTTATAAATGGCGTTGTCACCCAGCTGATTGGAAGCGGCATGCGCCGATTTCCCCTTCGAGACCACGCGCATTTCCAGCCGACCTTTGTGACCGCGATAGACGTGCATTTTGGTCGGCTCACCGATGACAACAAAGTCCGGTTTCACTTTCGGATCGACCTCCACAAACGTGTTCGGGGCAATGCCATCGCACCATTCTTCCATGTTGCCGAAGTAATACGCTGTCCAGCCTTCGAGCAGACCCAGGTCGCGAGCGATCGCCAGTCCATAGATCATGCCGGGCGTGGAGCCTTTCTCGTCACAGGCCCCGCGCGCATAGAGAATGCCGTCCTCCACTTTCCCCTTGAACGGATCCCACTCCCACTCGGCCGGGTCACCGATGCCCACCGTATCGACATGCGAGTCATAGACGATGACGCGTTTTCCATCCCCGATGCGGCCGAGGATGTTGCCCATTTTGTCGAAACGGACCTCGTCATAGCCGAGCTTGCGCATTTCGGTTGCGATGCGCTCACCGACTTCCTTGAGCTGTGAGTCCATCGAGGGGATGGCGCAGATCTCGCGCATGAATTTCACCATTTCGTCACGCGCAGCTTGCACTCTTTTTTGAATTTCAGAGACTTTCTCAGTCATGTAATTCCTTAAGGTTTGATCGTACCAATTTCCAAGTCGTAATTCACCACAGATGAACACTGATCAACACTGATGGTTTGATAAACTCCAGCTTAAATTGTCCGAAAATCCTTTTTATCTGTGTTCATCTGTGGTTAAAAATACTGCAATATTATTCTCAGATTATCTGCCGCCCACGCGGCGCACCACATGGAAATTAAAATAACCCGGGATGAAATAGCTGTGCGAATAATCCAATACACGCCCATCGTCCTGGTACAACTTGGCCGTGAATTGCAACAGCACGTCGCCGCGCTGGATCTCGAGCGCCCGCGCGACCTCGGCGGAGGCGCCCGAGGCGCTGATGGCGGCGCGCGAAACCGTCAACCGGTCCCCGCGGCCCAATAGAAAATCCAGCACCGAGCCTTTAAATGCTTGCGGCAGGTCCTGGCCTTTGAGTGTTTCCTCCGGCAGGGTATCCACGAGATAAGCCACGGGACGCACGTCCTCGCGGATCACACGGCGGATGCGGGTCAGCCGCGTCGAGGGCTTGACTTCCAACGCGCTGGCCTGTTCTTCATCGGCCTGAATCTGCTCCACGAGCAGGTCTCCCACCGAAACTTCCATCCCCAGGCGCCTGGCCATCGTATCCAGGCTTTCGAGCACCTCCAGGCCGCTTTCGATCACAGGCACCTGCCCCACCACGAACGTGCCCGCGCCCTGTCGACGGCGGATCAAACCCTGCGTCTCGAAAGTCCGCATCGCTTCTCGTAATGTGGCGCGTGAGACTCCCATCTGCTTTGCCAGGTCCGGTTCGGAGGGCAGACGCGCGCCGGCCGGCGTGCGTGCGAT
>CAYUUJ010000562.1:0-1848 GCA_964447845.1 uncultured Anaerolineaceae bacterium | reverse complement strand
ACAAAAGCAGCGGAATCTGCGTCAGCACCAGCACCGTCCCCATGGCGGTGGCCGAGCCGGTCTTTTCCAGCACCCACCAGGCCAACGCGATGCGATGCAGGCTGTCGCCGAAACGCGAAGTGGTTTGCCCGGCCCACAGGAGCGCGAACGGGCGGTGTCGGAGGGAACGCAGGACGTTCAAAAAGGCTTATCCAAATTCAGAATATTGAACCGCGAAGACGCGAAGTGCGCGAAGGGACATTAAGGTTTCTTCGCGTCCTTCGCGTCTTCGCGGTGAAAATTGTACGTCTAAGGTGTCAAGTGTCAGGTGTCAGGTGTCGAGATAGCGATAACGTGACCCCCTACTCCCTAACCCCTGATCCCTAATCCCTACTCATCTATTCCACTGAAACAATAAATTGATAGTGCGGCTGTCCGCCCTCCTGCACTTCAATCTCAAGAGCAGGATATTTCTCGCGCACCAGGTCGGCAATGCGATTGGCCTCGGCATGCGGCAGTTCCTCGCCGTAGAACAGCGTGACCAGTTCATGCGTGTCCGCTTCGGCTTTCTTCAGCAATTCCAAGACGCCCTCTTCCACCGATTTGGCGGAAGCCACCAGTTTGCCATCCAGCAACGCGATCACCTGGCCGCTCTTTACGTTGACTCCGTCAATTTCCACGGTACGCGTGGCGATCGTGATCTCGCCCGTCCGCACCGCGTTGAGGGCTTTGGTCATTTTTTCCGCAACGGCAGCCGGCTCCCCTTCCGGATTAAACGACAGCATCGCTGCGAGTCCCTGCGGGATGGATCGGCTCGGGACGACCTCCACCTTTTTCACGGTCACTTCTTTGGCTTGATTGGCAGCCATGACAATATTCTTGTTGTTCGGCAGGATGATCACTTTATCGGTCGGGAGATTCTCGAACGCGTTCAGGATATCCTGCGTGGAGGGATTCATCGTCTGACCGCCCTCCACCACCGCCGCCACGCCCAGGCTGGCGAAGATGCGGGTCAGCCCGGCGCCGGGGGAAACCACCACCACGGCGATCTGCCCCGGCTGGACGGCCGCGAACTTAACCTGGGGAGTCTTGCTCTTCTGCAGATCGTCCATCTGGGCCAGCAGATTTTCCATGGCCACTTTCGAGATGGTGCCGAGGCCCATGATGTAATCGATCGGGTCGTATCGTTTTTCAAGCGGCACATGGATGTGCATTCGATACATGCCCTCGCCTTCACCGACCTGGATGGAGGTCCCCATTTCTTCCAGGCGGCCGTAAAATTTCTGCAGATCAAAATCAGCCTTGGGAAAGAAATCCACCACCACTTCGTAATCCTGTCCCTCTTCCACTTCCTGCATGGCGGTATCGAAATTCATGGCGGAGATCGGCTGCACGCTCATCGTGGGCGTATCCAGCGACTCTCCATATACATGCCGCAGCATTCCCTCCAGAATAAAGAACAAACCTTTCCCGCCTGAATCAACAACGCCCGCTTGCTTCAGGACAGGCAGCAACTCAGGCGTGTTTTGGACGGAGGTATCCGCGGCCTTGACCGCGATTTCAAGCATATCGATCGGATCCTGCGCGGACCCCAAGGCTGCTTCCGTTGCTTCGGCCACTTCGCGGGCGACGGTCAGGATCGTCCCCTCGACGGGACGCACCACGCCCTTATAGGCGGTATCGCGCGCCTCGGCAAATGCCTTCACAAGCAACGCCGCGTCCATGGTCTCATGTCCCTGAACTGCGCGCGCCACGCCGCGCCATAATTGCGAAAGGATCACCCCTGAATTACCGCGCGCGCCCATCAGCGCGCCCTTCGAGACCGCGGCGGCCATCTCGCCGATGTTCCGCGTGCCAAGGTCTTTGACC
>CAYUUJ010000561.1:0-1855 GCA_964447845.1 uncultured Anaerolineaceae bacterium | reverse complement strand
TGGCGTGGACAGCACCCGCATGCATCTGGAAGTGCGCGGCGAAGGCACCGTCACTGCCGCGGATATCATCACCCCGGCTGAGGTGGAGATTGTCAACCCTGAGCTGTATCTATTCACGGTGGATAATAACAAAACCAAATTGGATATCGAGTTCACGGTCGAACGCGGCCGCGGATACTCCCCGGCCAACGATCGCAGCGGGCACATGCCGATCGGCGAACTGCCGGTGGACGCCATCTTCAGCCCGGTCAAGCGCGTGAATTGGGAAGTGACTTCCGCCCGCGTCGGCCAGAGCACGGCGTTTGACAAACTCAACCTGGAGATCTGGACCGACGGTACAATCTCACCGGAGCGTTCCTTGAGCAGCTCTGCGAAACTACTGGTTGACCACCTGCGCTTTATCGCCGGTGTCAATGAAGAGAGTTTGGTGGTGGCCGTCGAACGCGAAGTGGTGGGCAGCCGGTTGAGCAGCGAAGTGGCCGAAACGCCCGTTGAAGCGCTGGACCTTTCGGTGCGCGTATTCAATTCATTGAAACGCACCGGTATCACGACGGTGGGCGATGTGCTTGACCTGCTCGAAAAGGGCGAGTCAGCCGTGATGTCCATTCGAAATTTTGGTGAGAAGAGCCTCGACGAACTGCGCCAGAAGATGCAGGAAAAAGGCTTTCTAAAAGACGAGACTAACCCCGCGGAGTAATGGAAAGATGCGACATTCAGTTTCCGGTTATCGATTAAGCCGCAGCACAGGCGCACGTGTTGCCCTGCGGCGGACCCTGATCAAACAGTTCTTCATCCATGAGCGCATCCAGACCACGCGCGCCAAGGCTGAAGCGATCCGCGGCGACGCCGAGCGCATGATCACGATCGCGCGCAGAAGCGCCGACGCAGACGATGCAGGCAAGGTCAATGCCCGCCGGTTGGTGGCTTCAAAATTGGGTGACAACCAGGTGATCAAACGCCTGTTCGATGAGATCGCCCCGCGTTTTGCAACCCGCAACGGCGGATATACGCGCATGCTCAAACTGGGTCCTCGAAAAGGTGACTCGGCTGAGATGGTGTTGCTTGAATTAGTGGAAGAATAGTTTTCGGTTCTCGGTTCTCGGTTGACAGTTGACGGTTTTGACAGACAACCATCAACTGTAAGCCACCAACCCACATGGCACGTTACCAGGTGATCCTTGCGTATGACGGCAGCCGTTTCATGGGCAGTCAAAAGCAGGCAATAAAGAGGACCGTTCAGGGTGAGCTCGAAAAAGCGCTCAGTCGCCTGGGATGGACGGCAGGCTCGAGCTTGATGGCAGGGCGGACCGACTCCGGCGTTCATGCGACGGGCCAGGTGGCTGCTTTCGATCTGGATTGGCAGCACGCAGACAGCGACCTTATCAACGCATTGAACGCTGCACTACCCGCCGACATGTCTGTGCGTGAAGCCCGGGTCGTTGCTGAAAATTTCCATCCACGCTTTGATGCGAAGTCGCGCTTGTATCGCTACGATCTGTTTTGTGAACGGGTGCGCGATCCTTTGAGAGAACGGTTTGCCTGGCGGGTGTGGCCAGCGGTGCAGGATGAGACCCTCATCGCAACCGCTTCGCTCTTCTGCGGCAAACATGATTTCGCCTTATTCGGTTCGGCGACATCACCCGAAGGGACGACAGTACGCACGGTAACGAAGTCCGATTGGAAACGCGTGGCTGATGGGTGGCAGTACGAAGTGCAAGCCGAGGCGTTTTTGTACCGAATGGTGCGGCGGCTGGTCTTCGTCCAGGTGGCGGTTGTGCAAGGAAAACTGTCAGCCGAGACCCTCGCCCGTGCTTTAGCCGGACAGGCCCACGGCGCGGTCGGATCGACAGGTCCG
>CAYUUJ010000560.1:0-1877 GCA_964447845.1 uncultured Anaerolineaceae bacterium | reverse complement strand
GGCCAGGATGGCGACGATCAAGCCCAGATAAAGATTGCCGGTCACGCTGGCCGCGATGACGGCAGCCTGGGCGGAGATCAACATAATGCCTTCAATGCCGATGTTGACCACCGCCGCGCGTTCACTGATCACACCGCACAGTGCAGCCAGCGCGATCGGAGTGGCGCGCACCATGGTGCTGCTCAACATGCCCACCAGGCTGAAGGATTTATCGCGCGCCGCCCATAACATGAAAGCCGTGACGAAACAAAAAGCAAAGATGAAGATCAACAGACCGCTGGACTTTGTGCCCCGGGCCATCTGCCAGCCGCCCAGGAAAAACAACACCATCGTAAGCACATAAATGGAAGGCAGGACGGGTAGGACCAGGTCCGGGATCGTGATGGCCTCAGACCCGAGGTTGAGTCCGAACTTCGTTTCCTGACCCGGCTCGGAGTTGAATCCGAACAGGAACAGGATCAACAGCCCCGCCGCGAACAGGAGCAGACCCGTTGTCAGCCGTGCGCGCGGCACGATTTTTTCAAGTCTGGAGGTGAAAGTGTTTGTCGTCATTTAGGTACCGGCCTCTTTTACTTTCCCCAGCGTGTGAGCACGGTCTGCTGTGTGCCCACCACGCGGATGCGATACAACCAGCGGATGATGCCGGGTGCGGCGACGAAGACGATCACCAGACCCTGGATAATGGAAATGATGTCGATCGGGATGCCGGCCAGAGACTGCATCTCCGTGGCTCCGCTGCGCAAGGTGCCGAAGAGAATGGCAGCCAGGACGACACCCAGCGGATGACTTTTGCCAAGCAGCGCGATCGCGATGGCGTCGAAACCGTATCCCGAAGAAAAGCCCTGGCCGACCCAGTGATCCACACCCAGCACCTGGGCCGTGCCGGCCAACCCCGCCAGCGCGCCTGCCAGGCACATCGCCAGCACAAAATTACGTACGATGCTTATGCCCGCATATTTGGCCGCATCCGGGTTCGCGCCCACGGTGCGAATTTCGAAACCGATCGTGGTTTTGAACAACAACCAGTAGATCGCCCAGGCAACAACCAGCGCGAGCACAAAGCCCCAATTGAAACGCAATGGATCGGCGAAGAAACGCGGCAGTTCGGCTGTATGCTGAATATTGGGAGTCACGGGTCGAAAGCCGGAGGATTGCATCGGGCCGTTGAGCAGCCAATCGCTCAAACGGAACGCGATCCAGTTCATCATGATCGTATTGACGACCTCATGCGCGCCGAACTTCGCCTTCAGATAACCCGGAATGGCGCCCCAGACGGCGCCGGCGAATGCGCCGCCTAAAATGGCGAGCGGCAGGTGAATAAAAGCCGGCAAACCTGAAATACTGTAGCCCACATAAACCGCGCCCAGCGCGCCCATGAAGACCTGTCCCTCCGCGCCGATATTGAAGAGTCCGCAGCGGAAGCCCAGGGCAACCGAAAGACCTGCAAAAATATAAGGCGTGGAGGTTACGAGGCTTTCCGTGAACGGATAAATGGCTCTGACAAGAACTGAATTGTCACCGGTGGCAAACAGCGTGCGGAAACCATCCGCGATCTCTTTTGGACTCCCGATCGAGCCGGTAAAAAGCGCTCCATAAGCAGTGGAGATCGCCCTCCAAATCGCGGAGAACAAGGCGCCTGGGTTGCTGAAGAAATTTCCCCAGGCTTCCACCACCTGCGCGTCGCTGACCGCGATCACGATGGCGCCGATCACAAGGCCGGTGAAGATCGCCAGAAAAGGCAATAAGAGCGATTGCCCCAGGGAGGCGTTTGTTTTTATTTCAGGGGTCGTGGTCTGCGGAGCAGGGGCAGGCGGCGTCGGAGTGGTTTTTGGGGGTTGGTCTTTCACAGCTTATTTCTCCTCCCGAGCGGCTGCCGC
>CAYUUJ010000559.1:0-1877 GCA_964447845.1 uncultured Anaerolineaceae bacterium | reverse complement strand
CAGACGGTTATTTTTACTTTTCAATAATTTTGCAAAGTCATCCGTGTATCCTGCGATCAGGGACGGCTCGATAGTACCGACTTCATACAGGACCTTGATGCAGTCCGCTTGAATGTTCTTGTCTTTATTCCACAGATTTTCAGCGAGTTCGCGGATGCCGGCCTTGTCTTTTTTCGCGGCCAGGTCGCGCGCCAACTTCTGGTTGGGGATCTCGTCGCGTCGTCCCTGTGAATGAGCGAGTCGATTCAAAATGGACATGCTATTTCTCCGTAGGGGCGGACCCATGTGTCCGCCCTGCCAGGCGACCGGGCCGGTCGCCCCTACAATAATTGCGCTGTAAGGTAGGCCACCAGGATAACCACCGCGATCAGAAGCAGGAGCAGTCCCAGCGTACGCGTCAGGCCTGAGGCCAGCACCTGACGGCCGTGGTGTTGGTGCAGGTCCGTGCCTGCTGCCAGCTCGACGCGGTTTTCGGATTCGACGCCCTGTTTGCGGTACCACCAGGCGCGGCGGCAGTACAGGTAATTCCCGATGTCGGAGGCACGGAGGGTGGCCATGGGGGCAGTATAGCACAAATTTTCTATACATAACATGTCATTGCGAGGAGCTTGAGGGCGAGGCCTTTGGCCGAGACCGGGGCGACGAAGCAATCTCAGGGCAGAAAGATACTTGAGATTGCCACGTCGTGGCGCTTAAAGCGCCACTCCTCGCAATGACATTTGAAACGATATAATCCCCGCATGTCAGATTTCCGCTTTTACCACCCCATCGAGGTCCGTTACGGGGATCTGGACCCGCAGGGCGTCGTCAACAACGCCAAATACCTGACCTATTTCGAGCAGGCGCGTGTGCAGTATGTGGTCCATTTGGGGTTATTCAGCGTAGATCAATCTTTTCTGGAGATCGGTGTGATCGTGGCCGATATTCACGTTGCCTATCATGCGCCATTGCTATGGGGTGTTCCAATCAAGGTGGGTGTACGGACAGCGAAGATGGGAACGAAGTCGATAACGATGGAACAGTGCGTGGTTAACGCTGAGACCGGCCAGGTCTATGCCAGCGGGACAGTCATTCTCGTGGCGTATGATTATCTTCAGCACAAGTCGATCTCCGTGCCGGAGATTTGGAAGGAAAAATTTAAATCGTTTGAGGGAACTGATTAATCCCGGGTCTTGAGGTGGATTAAGTTGTGTCATTCTGAGGGAGCTTGAACCCGAGCATAGCGAGGGTTTGCGACCGAAGAATCTCCTCTTGGCACAAAAGAGATCCTTCGGTCGCAGCCCGTGACTTCGTCACGTGCCAAGCTTCCTCAGGATGACACAATCGGAGACTGCCAGAAAGACAATCACTTTATAAAACAAGAAGCGCCCCTCATACAGGAGCGCTCTTTTTTTGCTTTTTGTTTTTTGTTTTTTTATTTCTTACAGCTTCGCGGCTTTCCTCA
This sequence comes from uncultured Anaerolineaceae bacterium, assembly GCA_964447845.1. Taxonomy (GTDB): domain Bacteria; phylum Chloroflexota; class Anaerolineae; order Anaerolineales; family Villigracilaceae; genus DASXQN01. The sequence goes on along the minus strand of CAYUUJ010000559.1, from coordinate 433 downwards.
ACGCTTCCGCTTTATCCGTCTTTTCCCACGGGAACTCGATATCGTCGCGGCCGAAGTGGCCGTAGGCGGCGGTCTTCCGGTAGATCGGGCGGCGCAGGTCCAGGTCACGGATGATCGCGCCCGGGCGCAGGTCGAAATATTCGTTTACCAGCTCCGCGATCTGATCGTCCGAGATCTTCCCGGTCCCAAACGTTTCCACGTTAACCGACAGCGGATGCGCCACGCCGATCGCGTAGGCCACCTGGATCTCAATGCGTTCCGCCAGGCCGGCAGCCACTACATTCTTGGCGGCATAGCGCGCCGCATAGGCAGCCGAGCGATCGACCTTCGTCGGATCTTTGCCGCTGAATGCGCCGCCGCCGTGACGGCCCATGCCGCCATAGGTGTCCACAATGATCTTGCGGCCGGTGACGCCGGCATCGCCCATCGGACC
>CAYUUJ010000558.1:0-1878 GCA_964447845.1 uncultured Anaerolineaceae bacterium | reverse complement strand
ATGATCATGCGCGCCACCCAGAAGAACAGGATGTCGTAGCCCGTCTCCATATAAGAGGTCGGGTAGAAGTATTTTAGGTCGGGGGTTTCATCCGGCCAGCCAAGCGTGGAGAACGGCCACAACGCGGACGAGAACCAGGTATCCAGCACATCCGGGTCCTGTTCGATCTTCGTCGAGCCACAATGAGCGCATTTCGTGGGGTCTTCGCGGGTACAGGTCTGTTTGCCGCATTCGGCGCAATACCAGACCGGGATGCGGTGTCCCCACCATAACTGGCGACTGATGCACCAGTCATCAATGTTTTCCATCCAGTTGTAATAGACCTTCTCGAAATGCTCAGGCACAATGCGGATGTCGCCGTTCTTGACCGCCAGCAGCGCCTTTTCAGCCTGCGGCTTGATCTTGACGAACCATTGTGTCGAGATCATCGGCTCGATAATCTCGCCGCCGCGCTGCGAACGCGGGATGGTAGTGCGGTACGGCTCGGCCTTGATCGTCAGCCCGGCTGCTTCCATGTCGGCCCACAGTTTTTTACGGCACTCGAAGCGCTCCATGCCCACATAAGGGCCGCCGTTCTCGTTGACATTCGCGGCTGTATCCAGCATCGGAATAATTTCCAGGCTGTGACGTTGGGCAATGGCGTAGTCATTCGGGTCGTGAGCCGGGGTAATCTTCAGCGCGCCTGTGCCGAACTCGCGGCTGACGTAGTCGTCTGCGATGACTGGAATCTCGCGCCCCAGGATCGGCACGAGGGCTTTCTTGCCAATGAATTTCTTATAACGTTCATCTTCGGGGTGTACCGCCACAGCGGTATCGCCCAGGATGGTTTCAGGGCGGACAGTGGCCACAGGGATAAACTCGTCCGAACCGGCGATCATATACTTGAAGTAGTACAGCTTCACTTCCTCTTCGCTGTATTCCACCTCGAGGTCCGAAACGGCCGTCTTGAGACCTGGCGACCAGTTGATCAGGCGCGGGCCGCGATAGATCATGCCTTTCTCGTACAGGCGCACAAAGGCTTCGCGCACGGCTTTCGACAGGCCTTCGTCCAGCGTGAAACGCTCGCGCTCCCAATCACAGGAAGCGCCCAGGCGGCGAATCTGGCCGGTAATCTGGCTGGCATATTTGTCTTTCCACTCCAAGGTGCGGCGCAGGAATTCTTCGCGCCCCACCGCCTCGCGCGAGGTGCCCTCTTTCAGTAGCATTTTCTCCACTTGAAGCTGAGTGGCGATCCCGGCGTGGTCGGTGCCCGGCACCCATAAGGTGGAGTAACCCTTCATACGGTGATAGCGGATCATCAGGTCTTCCATGCTGACGAACATGGCGTGGCCGAGATGCAGCTCACCCGTCACGTTCGGGGGCGGGATCGAGATGACAAACGGTTTTTTGGTCGGGTCGAAATCCGGCTTGTTCGGGTCGCTGGAGGGCTTGAAGTAGCCGCCTTTTTCCCACGTTTCGTAGATACGCTGCTCGGTATCTTTGAAATCATATGCTTTGGGCAGTGTGTATTCAGACATTCGTGCTCCTTAAAATAAAAATGCCTTGCATCCAATGAGGACGAAAGGCATTGCTTCCGCGGTACCACCTCGATTCGCTGTTTTTACCACGACGGGCACAAAGGCCGCAAAGCAAAAACCAGCGCACTTAATCCTGAACAATCATTCAGGTACTGCAATAACGGACAGCTCCGTGCCGTTCTACTTGTCACTGATCACTATTCTCTGATCACTGGCTTTTCTTCGGCAATTTTCCGGGCGACGTTCAGCAGTGGGTTGCTGTGGAAGCTTCCAGCCAAGGCTTCCTTCTCTAGCAGCGCGCCAACCGCCTACTCCTCCCGGAGATTAACTTTCGTTATTATACCGAATTCGGTAAGCTGGA
>CAYUUJ010000557.1:0-1892 GCA_964447845.1 uncultured Anaerolineaceae bacterium | reverse complement strand
TGCCAGAAGGTTGCTTCCCACACGGTGGTGGCGAAAAATTGCGGAACCGAAAGATATTTCACGAAGCGTGAGCGCGGCTCCAGCTTGTGGATCGTCAGCGCGTCCAACCCGATCCCCGCCCACAACAGGAACGGACGATCATTGCACAGGCCGACGTCCACGCGTTGCGCTGGAGAGTTTGCTAATAATCGGGCATTCTCTTTTAAAGACCACCAGCGATACCAGGTGAAGGGCTGCATTCCCTGTTCGCGGCCCCAAACGTTGGCTGTACCGCCCGGGATGGGCGCCAGCGCGGTTTCGCTATCCATCAATCCGGCGGTGACATGCCCGATGGTGCCGTCGCCCCCGATCGCAAAAACCGCTTCATAATTTTCCTGGACTGCCTGGCGCGCCGCCCGGGTTGTGTGCGCGCTGCTGAGGGTCTCGACCACTTCGATCTGCCAGCCTGCCGCGTTCAACGGACGCAACATACCGCGCAAAAACGGACGGACCGATACTCTCCCCGCTGCTGGATTGTAAAGAAGCAAGCCGCGACGCATAAAAAAGATTATAACCCGGCCCCCACCGCCCTGAAGGGCACCTCCCCCATTTACATCCAGGTGAGGTTCCTTAAAATAATAAGTTAGTTTGGATGTAAATGGGGGAGGCCGGGAGGGGGTGATATAATTTTTTCATCATGAACGAAGGCACGCTGCTCAACAATCGTTACCAACTTCTCGAACGGCTGGGCTCCGGTGGAATGGCCGAAGTTTTCCGCGCCCGCGATCAGATGCTGGACCGCTATGTGGCCATTAAGGTTTTGCGAACGGACTACACCTCCAACAGCGGTTTTCAAGAGCGATTTCGCCAGGAAGCGCGTGCAGCGGCCAATCTGTCCCATCCAAATATTGTTACCGTGCATGACTTCGGGTTGGATAGCGACCAGTTGTTCATCGTCATGGAACATGTCCCCGGCACCGACTTGAAATCCCTGCTGCGCAAGCGCGGCCGCTTTACGGTTGAAGAGGCGATACCCTTGATCGTACAAGCCTGTGCCGGCATCGGCTTTGCCCACCGCGCCGGTCTGGTGCATTGCGACGTAAAGCCGCACAACATGCTGGTCACGCCCGATCAGCGCCTCAAAGTGACGGATTTCGGCATCGCCCGCGCGCTGGCCACGATCCGGCCCGGTGAACGCGCGGATGTCGTTTGGGGATCGCCTCAATATTTTTCACCGGAGCAGGCGTCCGGCGAAATGCCCTCCCCGGCCTCGGATGTATATTCGTTGGGTGTCGTGCTCTATGAAATGCTGACGGGCACACTGCCTTTCACGGCCTCCACCGCTGAAGAATTGGCCCGTTTGCACATCAAAGCCGAACCGCTTCCGGTCCGCGAGTATGTGCCGGACATTCCTCTACCATTGGAAGAGATCGTGATGAAGGTTCTCTCCAAGGAACCCTCCACACGTTATCGCACCGCAGACCAGCTGGGACGCGTGTTGTTGAAATTCGGCACTCAACGCGGCGGGGCAGCCTCGACCGCCCTGGCATTAAGTCTCACGCCTGAGGTCGCCAATACCTATCGACAGCCGGCCTCGTTTCCCACCGCCCCTTGGCCGGGGGAGGCCGACCTTGACATTGACTGGATCTCGGTCGGGCTCGGGTTTCTGGCGTTGCTCGCGGTTGGCGGTCTGATCCCCTTCTGGACGTGGGTCTATTTCCTTTATAACCCGCTGTAAATAAAAAATAATGGCCCAGACGCATTTCGTCATCGCCCCTTCGATCCTTTCAGCGGACTTCCTGCACCTCGAAGATGAACTCCGCGCCTGTGAGGCAGCCGGCGCGGACTGGATCCATATTGATGTGATGGACGGCCACTTTGTGCCCAACCTGACGATTGGGCCCGTGGTGGCC
>CAYUUJ010000556.1:0-1906 GCA_964447845.1 uncultured Anaerolineaceae bacterium | reverse complement strand
CTTTTGACGGCAGCTACGACGGTCATCCTGGTGATTGCTGCCAACACTGCCTTCGCGGGTTTCCCGCGCCTGAGCGCCCTGGCCGCCAAAGATGGGTACCTGCCCCGGCAATTAACGTACCGCGGCAGCCGCCTTGTGTACTCGAGGGGAATTATTGCTCTGGCTGTCATTGCCTCCTTTTTGATCGTTATCTTTCAAGCCAGCGTGACGCGCTTGATCCCACTGTATGCAATTGGTGTGTTTTTGTCATTCACGCTCTCGCAGGCAGGCATGGCGCGGCGCTGGTGGAAGATCGGCCGGTTAAAGCCCGGTGAGAAAATCGTCGAACGCGGCTCGCAGCTTCATTTCGAGAAAAATTGGCCGGTCAAGATGATCGTCAACGGTTTTGGCGCGTTTTGTACGGCACTGGTCATGGGGGTCTTTTCGGTTACGAAATTTCATGATGGCGCTTACGTCGTACTGTTCCTGATCCCGGTTCTGGTTTGGATCTTTTCGATGATCCACCGCCATTATAAAAGGCTGGCCAAGCAGCTTTCGTTGGATAACTTCGGCGTAATCCCTCCCCAGACTATTCGTCATCGCGTGATCATGCCGGTCAGCGGCGTGCATCAGGGAACCTTATCTGCCTTGCGGTACGCGCGCATGCTATCCGATGACGTAACGGCGATCCATATTTCCACCGATCCGGAAGAATCCGAGCGGGTGCGACAGAAGTGGGAAACGTGGGGCGAAGGCGTGCGGCTGGTAATCCTCGATTCCCCCTACCGGCTTTTCCTTGAACCTCTGCTCGATTATGTGGCGGACCTTGCAGAGCATCGTCAGCCCGGTGAAACAATCACCATTGTCGTGCCTGAATTTGTATCCAGGAATCGCCTGAGCGGCAAATTGCATACCAATACAGCCAACCTGCTGCGCAGCCAGCTAATAAATCAGCCCGGGATCGTGATCACCAACGTCCCGTATCAGGTATCCGAATCGGGTGAGAACAAGGAGCTTCCATGAATTTTATTGTCGTTGGCTGCGGACGGGTCGGCGCGGAACTGGCTCACAAACTCTTTAAGCTCGGGCACCAGGTAACAGTCGTGGACCAGGACAAGGAGTCTTTCAATCGCCTGGATATGGAGTTTCGTGGACGTACGGTGGAAGGCGAAGCCCTCTCCGCCGACACCATGGAACGGGCGGGGATTGATAAGGCGGATGGGATCGCGGTGGTCACCAATTCAGACACGCTCAATGCGGTCATGGGCCATACAGCCCGCTCACACTACAAAGTCCCGCAGGTCATCGTGCGCAATTACGACCCGGCCCTGCGCGGCATGGTCGAATCGTTTGGCTTGCAGATCGTCAGTTCCACGGCCTGGGGCGCGGAACGCATCCAGGAGTTGCTGCTCGATCCGTCCTTCCGGGCTGTGTTTTCAGCCGGCAATGGAGAAGTGGAATTGTATGAGATGTTGATCCCGGCCACCTGGGATGGCAAAACGATTGAGAGTTTGATGCAGGGGCGCAAGGACTGTGTGGTCGTCGCGTTGACGCGCGCCGGCCGCGCCGAAATCCCCGATATGCAGAAGACCTTTCAGGCCGGGGATATTCTGGCAATCAGCGCGACCCTCGAAGGTGTGGAAGCGCTGCGCGCCCGCCTGCAATCTGGTGGGGAGGCTTAATCATGTTTGTCTTTATCGCCGGCGGCGGCAGGACTGGCGCACAACTTGCCAATCACCTGCTGAGTGAAAACTACAAAGTGCGTTTGATCGAACACCGGCGTGAGTTGCTGGGCCGATTACACCGCGAACTTCCAACCGAAGTCATCTACGAAGGCAATGCCGTGGATCCGGATGTGCTGGAGAAAGCCGGGCTGCGCGAGGCGCAGGTGCTGGTGACATGTACCAACGACGATGCCACCAACCTG
>CAYUUJ010000555.1:0-1918 GCA_964447845.1 uncultured Anaerolineaceae bacterium | reverse complement strand
GACGAAAATATTATAGCATCAAGGGCAGTGACAATTGAATGACCGCTGATCCTGGCGATAAACGGTTATGTCTTGCAATGCGGTAAATAGATGTTCTCGGGTTGTTCCAAACAAAAAGACCCTAAAGGTTTTAACGACCTTCAGGGTCTGTAATTTATAAAGACGGCCGCGGCTCAAAGGTGAAACGTGTTGCCGCTGTTTAATTTAGATCTGCACAAGCAGGGATTTGACTCCCCGGAAGATCGGATGCTCCTGCCATTCGAGACTTTCCGTCCCCAGGCGCAGCTCCGGAAATCGACGCAGGAGGGTGTTGAAAGCGATGCGGGCTTCCAGGCGCACAAGCGGCGCGCCGATGCAGAAATGAATGCCGAGTCCAAAACCGAGATGACGGCCTTCGGCGCGCGTGACCTTGAAACGGTCAGGCTCGGAATAGCGTTCGGGATCGCGATTGCCCGCGGCCAGGATCGAATTGACCAATTGTCCTTTTTGAATGCACTTGCCGCCGATCTCCACATCCTCGGCCGCGGAACGATAGGCGATCTGCACCGGGTTGTCGTAGCGCATCATCTCTTCGACTGCGGAGGCGGCCAGTTTGGGTTTCTCGCACAGCTTTTGCATCTGGTCCGGATTATTCAGCAATGCCAGCAGACCATTGCCGATCAGGTTGCTGGTGGTCTCATGACCGGCGCTCAATAGGATGGTGACGTTGGCTACCAGTTCTTCCTGGGTCAGCCGTTCGCCATGATCCACGGCGCTCAGCAACGCGCTCAATATATCGCCGCGTGGTTCAAGGCGGCGCGCGGCGCTCAGCTCGGTAAGGTAACTTGTCAATTCTTCCAGGCTCAGCGCGGCGCGTTCCATCGCCTCCGGGGTGTGCGGGACACTGCCCAAAATGGCGAAGAGGTCGTCGGACCACTGTTTGAAGCGCAGGCGCTCCTCGGCCGGAAGTCCCAGCATCTGCGCGATGACCAGGATCGGCAGGGGATGGGCCAGGTCACGGATCGCATCGAATCCATCCCTGTCCTGAACGGCATCCAGCAGCTCGTCCACGATGCGCTGAATGTGTGGGCGCATGCCCTCGACCGCGTTCGGCGTGAAGGCGTTGTTGACCAGCCCGCGCAAATGCGTATGATAAGGCGGGTCGGCATAGAACATGGTTTTGGAAAACGAGTGATAGACCGGTTTGGCGATGACCTGTTCGGATTCGGGCAGGCGCTCGTAGCCGCGCTTCAATCCCTGGGCGCGCGAGAAGCGCGAGTCGTTGTAAACGGCTGCGATATCCGAATAGCGGGTGAGCATCCAAAAGCCCAGATCCTCTTCCCAGTGAATGGGATCCTGCGCGCGCAGCTGCGCATAAAAAGGATAAGGATCGGCGCGCACCTCCGGCCGTTTCAAGTTAGAGAAACTAAGTGTCTCAGTGGTGTACGAAAACAATCAGGAAACTCCGGCTTGAGTGCTCACCACGGAGAACACGGAGCTCACAGAGAGTCTTAAAGATTTTTCTCTGTGTTCTCCATGTTCTATGTGGTTAAAAATTTTGTGAAACATACTTTTAACCCGGCAGTCCTTTGCGGATCTGCTCTTCGGTAAAGCGGGTCTGCGGGGCCAGGTCAGCGGGCAGGGCTTGGCTATCCGGCAACGGTTCGCTGATCCCATCTGCCAGCATCTGAACCTGGGAGGCGGAAACCAGAGGCGTTGGCAGCATGCCGGAAACCCAGGCCAGCAAACGTTGAGCGAAGACCGGAAAAGGCAGGACCAACAGAAACGGTTTGCCCAGCGTTTTCGCGATCCGGCGCGCGGCTGTGCTGAACGGAAACTCCTCCGGCCCGACGACTGCCACCGTTTGATTGGAGAGTCGCTCCTCCAACAGCGCCGCGCGGATGACGGTCACCAGGTCCTCGACCGCGATCAAGCGGAC
>CAYUUJ010000554.1:0-1924 GCA_964447845.1 uncultured Anaerolineaceae bacterium | reverse complement strand
AAAATTTAACATGCGTTCATCGGCTTGATTCGCCGTCCGCACGGTGCCGATCGGCTTGATCTGGCCTTCTTTTAATTCCACCAGCGGCTTGATGCGCAGCGCCCCGCCCAGGAGAGTCACGGCGGCGGGCACGCGGCCGCTGCGGCGTAAATAATCCATCGTGTCCAGCGCGGCCATCAGGCGCAGGTTCCGCCGTGTAGAGGCAACTGCCGCCAACGCGGCATCCAGTCCCTCTTCGGCGGCTTCCGCGGCGGCCAACACCTGGAAGCCGAGCCCCAGTGAAAGCGATCCGCTGTCCAGGCAGGTGACGCGACCTGGAAAATCCTGCGCGGCCTGTTGAGCAATGTTGAAGATGGCGGTCAATTGCGAGGCGGCATGGATCGATAATATATGGTCGCAGCCGCCGGCCAGCAATTTTTGGTAGCGGGCCAGGAACTCGCCGATCGAGGGCGCGGCAGTTGTCGGCGGGGTTTTGAACGCCGGCAGCCGGATGTAAAATTCCTGGCGCGTAATCCCATATCCGTCCGCGTATTCCTTCCCCTCCAGGATCAAAATCGAGGGAACAACTTCTATGCCAAATTGCTTCGTGATATACACTGGCAGGTCACACGTGGAGTCGCTGACGAGACCGAGTTTCATAAAAGATACTTAACGCAAAGGCGCAAAGGCGCCAGGATATTAATAAGTGCATTGCGACTCCGCGTCTCCGCCTTGGATTTTCCTTCCTTGCTCGCGCCAGCGAGTGCATTCATTGCGGGTTTCATTTTCAATCCAAATTCCGAATGGCAGGGTGCAGGAGGCCGATCAGCGTCAGCGCGATGGTGCCAATGCCACCGATCAGGAAAACGGTCGGCGCGCCGATCTGGTCGGTGGCCCAGCCGGCCAGCGCGAAGCCGACCGGCAGCAATACCCACGAACCGAGCGCGTCGATCGAATAGACGCGGCCCAGCAAATGATGCGGCACCATCTCCTGCAAAGTATTATTCCAGATCATGCCGAAGATCGAAAAATCCAGTCCATAAATGAACATGCCAAAGATCAGAACCGGGATCGGGGCCTGCCAGGCGAATAACAGGAGCACCACCCCATTAAGCATACTTGAAATATAACCGACCGGCCCGCGCCAGCGCAAACGCTTGAACTGCCCGAGTATGATCGCGCCCACCACGTAGCCGATCGAAAAGACCGAGCCAAATAGTCCCAACAGTCCCACATCTGCACCCAGATCATCCCGGATCAGAAAGGGCATCGAGACCGCGCGCGGGCTGGCTTCCATGATATTGAGAAAACCAAAGACCAGGATCGTGATCCAGATCCATGGGATCGTGATGATCGCATTCCAACCCTGGCGCAGGTCTGCGATCCCCTGTTTGAGCGCGTCTTTCAAGCTGCTTTTCGCCTTCACGGTCACACCCTGTGCGGGGATGCGTGGGTCCAAGGCAGCCTCAGGGGTTTCTACAATTTCCAGAGCACGCGTCTTATCGATGGTCGATCCAAGGCCGGAGCGAAGAATCGGCAACACAAACAAAGCGGAAACGAAAAATGACAGCGCATCCAGACCGAAAGCCAGCGGCGTGCCTCCAACGGCCACCAGTCCTGCACCGATGACAGGGCCGATGACGCCGGTGGCGCGCTGGCTGAGGCCGTTGAGAGAGTTGGCGCTCGTTAACATGTCCGGCGGTGTGATCTGCGGGATGATCGCCTGATAGGCCGGGAAGAAAAACGCTTCTACGAAACCGAAGACCAGGCTCGCAATGTAGATATGCCAGATCTGTAAAATGTCCAGCCACGAGAAAACGGCGATGAACGTGACCACCAACCCGCTGAGTACATCGGAAAGGAACATGATGCGGATGCGCGGCAAGCGGTCCACCACCACGCCGCCGATCAGCAGGAACAAAAGCAGCGGAATCTGCGTCAGCAC
>CAYUUJ010000553.1:0-1933 GCA_964447845.1 uncultured Anaerolineaceae bacterium | reverse complement strand
TGCATACCCTCGGCGATATGTTGTACTATTTCCCGCGTCGCTATGAAGATTACAGCCAGCTCAAACCGATCAAGTCCTTATGGTACGGCGAACATGTGACCGTGATCGGCGCGATCCAAAGCATCCAGGTGCGTCCGATCCGCGGCGGAAAAGCACAGATGGTGGATGGCGTGCTGACGGATGGCACAGGCGGGCTGAGACTCTCCTGGTTCAACCAGCCGTGGATGGCCAATCGCTTGAAAGAGGGGGACCAGGTGTCGGTCTCCGGAAAAGTGGAGCAATATCTTGGCCGGTTGGTGATGAACAACCCGGATTGGGAATCGGTGGATGCCGAAAACCTGCACACCAACCGGATCGTCCCCATCTATTCGCTGACCGATAAGATCACCCAGAAGTGGCTGCGAAATCTCATGAACCAGGTCATTACGTATTGGGCGCCCGCAGTGCCCGATGCCTTGCCGGAGAGTGTCCGCTCCTCAGCCAAGCTGATGCCCTTGGGCCAGGCTTTGTTGAATGTCCACTTCCCGGAATCGCAGGAAAAACTCAAGGCTGCGCGCGAACGCCTGGCCTTCGACGAGATCTTTTATTTGCAGATGGGCGTGCTGCGCCAGAAGAAGGATTGGCAGTCCGTGGAAGCGCGCCGCTTCGAGGCCGCGGACGAATGGCTGAACAGCCGCGTCAGCGCGCTGCCGTTTACGCTGACAGGTGCCCAGCAGCGCGTGCTCGGTGAGATCCGCGCGGACTTACAGGCGGGCAGACCGATGAACCGCTTGCTGCAAGGTGACGTTGGTTCCGGAAAGACTGTCGTTGCAGCTTTGGCCGCCGGCATCATCGTAAATGCCGGCTCCCAGGCTGCCATCATGGCGCCCACCTCGATCCTGGCGGAGCAGCATTATCGCAGTTTCACGAACCTGTTGATGGGCGAAAACGGGACCCTGCAGGAGGGGCAGGTCCGTTTATTAATCGGCGACACGCCCGAGTCCGAGAAGGATGCGCTGCGGGCCGGCCTGGCGGATGGCAGCGTCAAAATCGTCATAGGCACACACGCGCTGCTGGAAGAACCCGTCAAATTCCAGGACCTGCAATTGGCGGTCATCGACGAACAGCATCGCTTCGGGGTCGACCAGCGGGCTGCGTTGCGCGCCAAGGGCGGCTCACCGCATCTGCTGGTGATGACCGCCACACCCATCCCGCGTTCACTGGCATTGACTTTATACGGCGACCTGGATCTGTCTGTGATGGACGAGATGCCGGCCGGCCGCCTGCCCATCAACACGCATGTGCTTACGCCGCAGGAACGCGAACGCGCTTATTCGTTGATCCGCAGCCAGATCCAGGCCAACAATCAGGCATTTGTGATCTATCCGTTGATCGATGAGAGCGAGAAGATCGAGGCGAAGGCGGCTGTGGACGATTACGAAGCGCTCTCGAAAGACGTCTTCCCGGACCTGAAGGTGGGTCTCCTGCACGGACGCATGCGCCCCGACGAGAAAGATAAGACCATGCTCAAGTTCCGTGAGCGTGAATACGACATATTGGTTTCAACCACCGTGGTCGAGGTGGGCGTGGATGTGCCCAATGCGACCGTGATGTTGATCGAAGGCGCGGACCGGTTCGGCCTGGCGCAGTTGCACCAGCTGCGCGGGCGCGTCGGGCGCGGTGAGGTGCAATCGTATTGTCTGCTGATCCCCACGCACGCCGACGCGCCCGAGAACGAGCGCCTGCAAGCCATGGTCGAATCGAATGACGGCTTTGTGCTGGCGGAGCGCGACCTGCAACAGCGCGGCCCCGGCGAATTCCTGGGCACGCGCCAGGCAGGCTATGCCTCCGGTTTGCGCATGGCCAGCCTGAGCGATGTGAAGTTGATCGAGAAAGCCCGCGCCCAGGCTCAGACATTGTTCGAACAGGATGCGAATTTAAGCAAGCCCGAGAA
>CAYUUJ010000552.1:0-1933 GCA_964447845.1 uncultured Anaerolineaceae bacterium | reverse complement strand
CGTATGCAGGAGCAGGCTTCCACCCTCGGCGGCGCGCAGGAAGCGCGACCATACGTCCGCGGGCGAGGGCAGGATAAAGGCGGGCAGTCCGCCCAACTCCGCTGCGGCCCACCAGGCCAGCAGGCCGATCAGCAGGGACGCCAATCCCAGCCATGCAGGAGTGCGATTGGAAGAGGATTGTTGAGTCATCATTTTCTTTATGTCATTGCGAGGCGGTGCCGCAGGGTCCGCCGTGGCAATCTCACGTCGCCGCCCGGGCGAAGCCGCCCTTGCGGGCACACGTGCTTCGCCCCTACAAGAACCCGGGCGGCTCCCCCGCAATGACATAGGTTTACAAAAAACGCCTCGCATCGATGACCAGCGGGGCGTGAAGACAGGCTCATCGTCCGAGCCTGATCCGAATATAAATCCCGAAAACAAAGAGCGTTTTCGGGACGAGAAAGCCGAATCAGACCCGCACGGGCCTGTCCTTACCTTCTTCTATCCAGACTGTCACTGTCGGCCCCGGATTTTCGCCGGGTCATGCATTCCTTGTCATCCTGAGCGGATGCGAAGGATCTGCTCGTGGGCTGTACCACCGATCGGGAATTACACCCTGCCCCGAAGGTTATTATTTGATTGTTTTATTATTATATCGTGAATCTGCGCCGGGCTGAAAGTGGCGCAGTAGGGGCGACCCAATGGGTCGCCCCTACGTTATTATTTCAATTGTGCCTTGATCTTTTGCGCGGTCTCTTTGAATGCGTCCAACTTCTCACGCTCCTTGGCCACCACCGCCGCGGGAGCCTTATTCGCAAAATCGCTGCTCAACAATTTTTCCAGGCGCTCGATATGCGATTGAGCCTCGGCCAATTCTTTTTCGAGGCGGGCACGATCCTTCCCTGGATTAGCAAGATTAGTGAACGGAAAGTATATATTCGTCGTTCCACTAACATATGCAACATGATCCTCTGGTTTATCGTATTTCATAAATATTTCAGGAACCGCTGTTCCGCTCATCGTTGCTATAGTACCTGAGTCTGATGTAAACTGGCGAAAATCCTCATCGGTCGCTGGCACAAGTTTAGGTATGATGTTTATCGATGATTTGAGATCATATTCTGCTCGCGCATTGCGAAGAGTTCGAATTACATCTTGTGTTTTACTAATCTTCGCAATGGCAGATTTTTCCCAAGGCTCTTCTTCGCGTGGCATGGGCCAGCTAGCGACAATCAGCGCCTCCGGCCAATCTTCTGCGAGATAAGACAGAACTTCATTGTTTTTTACTGCGCGACGCAAATGACCCCACACTTCCTCCGTCACGAAGGGCGTGAAAGGATGCAGCAGCCGCAGGGAACGATCCAGCACGCGCGCCAGCGTGTCGGCAGCGCGATAGGCGCGCGCCCCGCCGGCCGCCAGCTCCTGTTTGGCGATCTCCACATACCAGTCCGCGAAATCGGACCAGAAGAAATCGTAGATTTGCCGCCCGGCCTCGCCGTATTGGAAGGATTGGAACAAGCGCTCCACGTCACGGACAAGCTGCTGCTGGCGCGCCCAGATCCAGGAATCAGAAAGGGTCCACTCGCCCTCACCCTTTCCTCTTTCCTCTTTCGGGGGCAGCTTTGAGGGAAGCGCGTCGATCGCTGAAATCACAAAGCGCCCCGCATTCCACACTTTATTGGCGAAGTTGCGGTTGGCCTCCACCTTCTTCACGGACAGATTCGTATCGTTACCGGGCGTCGAACCCACCAGCAGGGTGAAGCGCAGCGCGTCCGTGCCGAAGTCGTCCATCACGATCAACGGATCGATCACATTGCCGTAGGTCTTGGACATTTTGCGCCCATGCTCATCGCGGATCAAGCCATGCAGATACACGGTGTGGAATGGCGGCCGGCCGGTAAACTCTAGCCCCATCATGATCATGCGCGCCACCCAGAAGAACAGGATGTCGTAG
>CAYUUJ010000551.1:0-1942 GCA_964447845.1 uncultured Anaerolineaceae bacterium | reverse complement strand
TGTCACGGCAGATCTGCACTTCGCCCCCACCGACTGGTCCCGGCAAAATTTACTACGCGAGAATGTGCCCGCCGAGGCGATCGTCGTGACAGGGAATCCCGTCATCGATGCCTTGAATTTTGTGGCAAAACAGAACGAGCCAGTCGAAGTAAGACAGCTACTCGGAAAAGTAGGAATCTCAGACAATGAGGCTAGCAGACCAGCGACTAGCAGACTAATCCTCGTCACCGCCCACCGGCGTGAGAGTTTTGGAGAACCGCTGGAAAATATTTGCCGCGCATTGATAGAGCTTGCGGCACGCGGGGACATCGAATTGGTCTATCCCGTACATCCAAACCCAAATGTCCAGGAGCCCGTCAACCGCTTATTAAAGGATGTCCCTCACATCACTCTCCTGCCGCCCATGGATTATCTCCCGCTCGTCCATCTGATGAAACGCTCGAGCTTGATCCTGACCGACTCGGGCGGAATCCAGGAAGAAGCACCGGCTTTTGGCGTTCCAGTGTTGGTCCTGCGCGAAGTGACCGAACGGCCCGAAGGCCTGCAGGCGGGCACCTTGAAACTGGTCGGCACACAGACAAGCCGCATCGTTCAGGAGGCTGCGCGCCTGCTGGATGATACGGCTGAGTATGAAAAAATGGCGAAAGCGGGGAATCCCTTTGGAGATGGACATGCGGCTGAAAAGATCGTCGCCGCCCTAATAAAGTTTCCAAGTTAAGTTCAAAAAAGGTTTGAACCGCGAAGACGCGAAGGGCGCGAAGAAATGAATATAAAAAAATTCGTTTCTCTTCGCGATCTTCACGTGTTCGCGGTGAACATTTCTAAAATAGCAGTTCTTCCAGATCAAATACCGGCCCATCTTTGCAAGCCATGCCCCAACCACTGCGCAGTGTCACGGCGCACACACCACATTCGGCGACGCCTCCACACGGCATACTTGTTCGCACCAGGATTTGCGCTTCGCCATTAAACCCACGCAGCTTCTCGCGCCAATCCGATAGAGATTCGCGCGCAGTGTCCACAGCCAGAAAATCCGCCCACGCCAGCACCTCCGTTAATGTGGCCGGTGTTTGGGATTCCACCTCATCCGGTACATCCTCAGGCGTGCGCTCACACACCAGTGTGACAGCCGCGCCTAGTTCCAACGCAAAGGGAATGAGCGGCAGCAAGCGCGCCGGCGCGTCATCCAACGCCAACAACGCCACGCGGCGGACGCGCGGCGGGATGCTGAATCCGCGTCCCAACGGGCCGCGTAAGCGCAGCTTCAGACCCGGTCCCCAGGACGGCGGCAGTGGCGGCGCGGCCAGAAAACCTCCAGGGGAGGCACCGCCCATAAAAACGGTGACCGGCAGAGGCGCGTCCGACCCGTCATGCGCGAACAGAAATTGGCCGGCCGCAGGGACAAGTTCAGGCGGACACACGATCCGCCCGCCTGTGCCGTTCGTCCTCAACACGATCTCCGTCAATTGGCCCTCGCCGGTATGCATGTCCGCATGCTATCACGCTTCAAGGAGTGGGACAAGAAAAGAAACGGTTTACGAAGAAGAACGTAGATAGTTAGAGAAGACGATCATTATCGCCAAAAGGTCCTGTCAGTCTCGATTGGCTATTTAAGGGCAGTATAATTGTCAACCTTGAAACAGTTTATCCGGAGGAGAATATGAATATTGCAAGTGTTATTCAATTGGCTGGGATGCTGGCCTGGATCGGTTTTTTCGCGCTCCTGGTCTTGATGGTGACGCGTTCCAGCCGCAAGCAGCCCGTGAGGGGGATCGGGACCGCGGTCACAGTCGTGGCGGTCGCCGCGCTCCTGCTAACGGTTGTTGGAGCCGGCCTGGTTTTCGTTGAGCCGTTCGAGACAGGTGTGGTCGTTTCGGTGTTGGCAGATGGCGGGCTTCGCCCTGAACCGCTCGATTCTGGCCTGCACTGGGTGATACCGTTC
>CAYUUJ010000550.1:0-1942 GCA_964447845.1 uncultured Anaerolineaceae bacterium | reverse complement strand
GGAGTCCGTCGAGAACGGTGATATTCCCATGCAGCGCATTGACGATGCCGTCCGGCGCATCCTGCGCGTAAAGCTCGAGATGGGCTTGTTCGAGCATCCTTATGCAGACGACAGCCAGCGGGCCGAAGTGGGCTCGGACGCACACCGCGCCGTTGCGCAGGAAGCGGTCAGCAAGTCGCTGGTACTGCTCAAGAACGATAACCAGGCGCTGCCGGTTTCTCCCACAACTCCCTTGATTTATGTCGGCGGCGTGGGGGCCAATGATATTGGCATGCAGTCGGGCGGCTGGACGATCGAATGGCAGGGCAAGATGGGCGCCATCACCTCCGGTACTACCATATTGGACGCCATCAAACAGACCGTCTTGGCCGGCACTACAGTTACCTATGCCGCGAACGGTAAATTCGATAATACAACCACCATGGCAGATGCCTGCTTCGCCGTTGTCGGTGAGCGGCCTTACTCTGAAGGCGTCGGCGACAAGGCTGACCTGGCTCTCTCCGCCACCGAAATCGCGCTGACAAAAAACATGCGCACGGTCTGCAACAAGTTGACCGTCATCCTGATCTCCGGCCGCCCGATGATCGTCACCGAGCAGTTGCCCGAATGGGACGCTTTTGTGGCGGCCTGGCTGCCGGGCACCGAAGGCCAGGGCGTGGCGGACGTATTGTTCGGCAAGCAGCCATTCAGCGGCAAGCTTTCCTTCACCTGGCCTCGTTCGATAGACCAGCTACCTTTCGACTTCAACAACCTGGGCACCGGCGACGATGGCCCGCTGTTCCCCTATGGCTTTGGGTTGACCCAATAGCGCAGCTATTTGCTCGGTACAAATACCATCCTGCCCCTGCATTGGGAGATCGTTTTGTTGATCGTGTTTATGTTCACCATGCTGTGGGTCGGCACGTCCGTGTTCCGCGCGCTGGAGCGCCGGGTCAGGATCCTTGGGACTCTCGGCCAGCACTAGGGACGGACTGAAGCAATTCGAATTAAGTCTTTTCAAATCAGAACATGCGTGCTACAATGGCCGCTGCGCGTGAAGATTGAATCCTATGTTCACCAACCTCCAGAAAATCTACAATGAATTTCCCCGCCGGTTCTGGGTTGTGGTCGGGGTGTCCTTTATCGACCGCATCGGCGGCACGCTGCTCTTTCCCTTCTTTGCTTTGTACATCACGCAAAAGTTCAGTGTCGGTATGACGCAAGCCGGCATTATCCTGGGCATGTTCTCGGTCTTCAGCCTGATCGGGAGTGTGATCGGCGGCGCGCTCACCGACCGCCTGGGTCGCCGTCGCTTGATTCTGTTCGGGCTGATCTTCAGCGCGGTCAGCACATTGTCCCTGGGGCTTGTCAATGATTTTGCGATTCTCTTTCCGCTGGCTGCTGTGATCGGCCTGCTGGCAGATGTCTCTGGCCCGGCTCACCAGGCCATGATCGCCGATATCCTGCCGGAGGAGAAACGACAGGAAGGGTTTGGCATCCTGCGCGTGGTGGCCAACATGTCCTGGATCATCGGCCCCACCATCGGTGGATTTATCGCCAACCGGTCATTTTTCGCTTTGTTCGTGATCGATGCGATCGTCAGTTGTTTCGTGGCCTTTCTTTTCTACCGTCTGATCCCGGAGACGAAACCTGAACCACACGAAGATGAAAAGCACGAGAGCATGCTGGAAACTTTTGGCGGATATCGCCGTGCCTTGCGTGACTTTCCGTTCGTAGCCTTCATCCTGGCCTCCATATTGATGGGCACGGTTTATCAACAGATGTACCACTCGTTGTCCGTATATCTACGAGATGTCCACGGGATTACTCCTCAAGGGTATGGGTTCCTTCTGACCTCCAGCGCTATAACGGTCATTTTCTTTCAATTTTGGACCACGCGCGTCATCAAAACACGTCCGCCCTTCCTCATGATGGCGATCGGGGTGGTCTTTTATACGATCGG
>CAYUUJ010000549.1:0-1951 GCA_964447845.1 uncultured Anaerolineaceae bacterium | reverse complement strand
GTAGTCACTATCTACTAATTCCTAATCACTAATTACTAATACCTAATTCAAGGCAACAGATACCAATCAAAAAAGCGCTCGACCCGCTCGTAGACGTCCAATTGATTATCACGGCGCAGAAACCCATGCGGTTCATCATCGTAGAGTTTATATTCGAATGTCTTCCCCTCGCGGCGCAAGGCGTCCACCCACTCTTCAGATGATTCAGGCGGCACAATATCATCCAACAAACCGTGTAGGACGAGCACAGGCTTTTGCACGTTCTTCACCTGTGTGATGGGGGAGCCATCCAGATAAGCCTGTCGGTTTTTGGAGGGATGTCCCAAAAAGATCTCGGTATAGAGTCGCAGTTCACGGCAGCATGAAGCCCAGGATGAGATCAGGTTGGAATCTCCATATTTTGTAATGCCGCAGGCAAAAAGATATTCGGGGTCGCGTGAGAGACAACAGACCGTCAGATAGCCACCATAACTTCCACCGAACACGGCCAGACGGGCAGGATCGATGCCAGGCAATGTGCGCAGGAATTTGGCGCCGTACAGGCAATCTTGTGTATCGCCTTTGCCCCAATCGCCGTAATTGGCATGTTCAAAATCGACGCCATACCCGATACTGCCGCGATAGTTCGGCGCTAATACCGAGTAGCCCTTGGCGACCAAATATTGCACCAGGATATCCCATTCGAAGCTATACAACGACGATGGTCCGCCATGCGGATGCACGAGGGCAGCCCCATTGGGTTTAACGGGTTTGAACAATAATGCCGGGATCTTCAAGCCATCGTAACTTTCATAGCTGACCCGCTCAGGCATGATCAGATTATTCTTCGCCAACGCCAGGGATTCGGAGAAGGTCAGTTGCGTGACCCTCTTGGTCGATACGTCCAGCCGGAAAATATCCGGTTGCTGAATCGGTGACTCAAATTCACAGGTCAATGATTTTCCATCCGGCGACCAGTTGGGATGGGAGTGAGTACCAAGGCTGCTGCGTAAGTCGGTCACCACACCGGTTTCCAGATCGATCAGCGCCAGCTCAAACGAGGCGTCGCGATTGAGGGTAGCTGCGATGCTCTGGCTGTCCGGCGACCAGGTCAGATCGGAGAAGTCGTAACCTTCTTTTGTGAGCTGTCGAAGTACCTGTCCATTGGGCCGGATGATCCAGACGTCATCATGGCCGGCTTCCTGTGAAATGAAGGCGATCGATTTTCCATCCGGCGACCAGCGCGGCATCCACATGCGAACTTTCGGCAAACCGCGCAGCACGCGGATCTCTCCGCTCGCCAGATCCACGATCCGGATGTCGAGACGGTTCAAATCGTCGAAGGGCCGGTACACAAACGCCGCCTGTTTGCCGTCCGGGGAGGGCTGCGGATCCCAGTGATCGCCCTGGATATCGGTGGTGAGCGCCTTTGGCCAGGCACCCTCCACGTCCGTCAGGATCAGTTGATCGGCATCTTTCCGTTCCACGCACACGATCAGGCCGCGTGAGTCCGGCATCCACTGCGGCGAACCTGCCCCGGTGGAAAAATCGGTGATCCTTTTAGGGAGACCGCCTTCGGCGGGCACCACGTGCACATGCCCATGCATCGTGAACGCGATCCATTGCGAGTCAGGCGACCATTGCGGCACCTCGTCGTCCCAATAGGCAACCAGGGTGCGCTCGGTGCTGATGCGAGTAGGCCAGCCGCCTTTTGCCGGCATCAGATACAGGTCGGAAAGGGTTTCGGTATCCTTGATCAAAACGATCGACTTCCCATCCGGCGAAAGCGCGTGGCTGCGGATCCGCTCGAGTGAAGTGATCAGGGAGATATTCCAGCCTACCGGGGGTTTAAGGTCCGGACGGGAGAGCGACGGCCAGCCGTTCCGCTCATATTTTTCGGTCAATTTGATCGGTTTTTCCATATAGGTTTTGCCTGTCTGAAGGGAAATGAAGCCTAAGTATAGCAAAAAAG
>CAYUUJ010000548.1:0-1960 GCA_964447845.1 uncultured Anaerolineaceae bacterium | reverse complement strand
CCTGTGATTTTCAGCGCTCACAGTTTGCCCGAACGAATTCTGGAATGGAACGATCCCTATCCCGATCAACTGCGCGCCACCGTTGACGCGATCATGCAACGCCTGGGTGACCAGCCGCACGATTTTGCTTTCCAGTCCGCGGCGATTTCGAATGAACCCTGGCTCGGGCCAGATGTCTCAGTGTTAATTAAAGGCTTCGCCGAGCAGGGCCAGAAAAACATGATCAGTTGCCCGATCGGTTTCGTCTGTGAGCACGTTGAAGTGTTATATGACATTGACATTGTTTATCAAAAACTAGCCAAATCACTGGACCTGCGCCTGGAACGTATCGAGATGGTGTACACCGCGCCGCAGATGATTGCTGGACTTGCTGAGCTTATCCGCAGGACTGCAAAAGAAGCAAACTGGTTATGAACCATACACCTGTCTCGACATTTGTCCCGGATGCTTCTACCGGGAATGCTCCTATCGAGATTGTCATCATCGGCGGCGGCATCGCGGGACTCTCCGCCGCATACTATGCCGTTAAAAAATCCGAAGAGCAGGGACTTCCCATTCACGTTACCCTTATAGAATCCGACACGCGTTGGGGCGGCAAGATCATCACTGATCGCGTCGCGTTTGGCGAAGTCCCGGAACTCTCACGGGGCGACGGGCAATTCATCATTGAAGGCGGTCCCGATAGCTTCCTCGCCACAAAACCTTATGCCACCGCGCTGTGTAAAGAACTCGGACTCAGCGAACGATTGCACGGTACGAATCCCAATCAGAAAAACACATACGTTCTGCATCGAAACAAACTCGAGCCTCTGCCCGATGGTCTCACCATGATGATCCCCACCAACGTCCAGGCGATCCTCAAATCCCATCTGGTCTCATGGTTTGGCAAAGCGCGTATGGGGCTTGATTTAGCCCTGCCCGCGCATAAACTTAACGGAGACGAATCCCTCGGCGCGTTTGTCAGCCGCCGGCTTGGGCGTGAAGCTTATGAGAATCTCATCGAGCCGCTCATGTCTGGCATCTACGCGGGTGATGGCGATCAACTTTCACTAGCATCCACTTTTCCATATCTGCGCGATCTTGAAATCAAATATGGAAGTCTGGCACGCGGCGCGCTTGAAATGCGAAAGCAATCAAACGGTAAAACCGTTCAAGGTTCGCGCTCCGCGTTTCTTACGCCCGTCACCGGACTTGCCGAAATTGTCGAAGCGCTCATTTCTTATCTCAAAGAACATAATGCTGATTTACGACTCAATACTCGTGTTACCACTATCGCGCGTCGCACGCCTGATACCCTTCGAGAACCTCAGGGCAACGCTTGGAACGTGACAGCTGACACGGGCGAATCCTTCAAAGCTGATTCCGTTATCTTAGCCACGCCCGCCTACATCAGCGGGACTCTGCTCGCTTCATTCGACCCCGTGCTTGCCTCTATTTTAACGAGCATTCCCTACGCCTCAACAGCCACCGTCTCCCTCGCCTACCGACAGAGTGACCTGACCCGCGAGTTGGATGGTTATGGTTACGTGATCCCGCGCCGCGAAGGACGCAAAGCCCTCGCCTGCACATGGACATCTACAAAATTTCCGCATCGCGCGCCAGATGGTTACGCCCTCATTCGCGTCTTTGTTGGTCGCGCTGGTCAAGATATTCCATGGAATGAAAACGATCTATTGGATTTAGCAAAAGAAGAATTACATCTCACGCTTGGTATCACTGCTGAACCATTATTGCACCGCGTCTTCATGTGGGACAAAGCCATGCCTCAATATAATCTCGGTCATCCCGAAATCCTCAAACGTATTGACGCCGCACTGGAGAATCATCCTGGGCTGGCATTGGCAGGCAACGGTTATCGCGGCATCGGCATCCCTGATTGTATTCATTCGGGTGAACTGGCAGTGGAAAAAATTCTCAACAACTCGTCATTGCGAGCCGTTCTTTGGCGAAGCAATCTCCC
>CAYUUJ010000547.1:0-1963 GCA_964447845.1 uncultured Anaerolineaceae bacterium | reverse complement strand
TTACTTCTGGCCGGCATGCTCACTTTCTATATCGCTTCGTTTCGGGACCGTGAAGCCGGTCCTGTTAAATTTGATGGGCAGCACGCCCTGGCGGACGTGTACACCCAGGTTTCTTTCGGGCCGCGCACGCCCGGTTCGGAGGGACACGCCAAAATCCTGGATTGGATGCGAATGGAACTAGAATTGGCTGGCTGGCAGGTGGAGCTCCAGGAAAGCGAACAGATGGGGCAGCCCATCCAAAATCTGGTCGCCAAACGGAATGAGCTGACTCCCCAGATCATCCTTGGCGCTCATTACGATACGCGTTTTTTTGCGGATGCAGACCCGAATGTCTCAAAACGAACCGAGCCCGTGACGGGTGCGAATGATGGCGCTTCCGGGGTTGCAGTCCTGCTCGAACTGGCGCGCACTTTACCCGAAGAGACTGCATCTGTTTGGCTGGTTTTCTTCGACGCCGAGGATAACGGACGCATTGAAGGCTGGGATTGGATCCTGGGTTCGAGAGCCTTCGTTGCTCAGAATGAAATTTCTCCCGGAGGCGTCTTAATCCTGGATATGGTAGGTGATGCTGACCTCAATCTCTACATGGAAAAAAATTCAGACCCTGCGTTACGCGCTGAGGTCTGGAAAGTGGCGGCGCAGCTCGGATATGGAAACATATTCATTCCACAAACCAAATACAGCATGCTGGATGACCACACACCTTTTTTGGAGGCCGGAATTCCGGCTGTGGATATCATTGATTTCGATTACCCCTATTGGCATACCACACAGGATACGCCGGACAAGGTCTCAGCCCAGAGTCTGCAAACCGTGGGTGAAACGATTTTTGCCTGGGTCCTTCAGCAAAAGCCATCTCAGTGACATGTTCAAAAGCAGGAACTCGGTATAAACTTGCGTTAGAAGATCATGACCATCCGGGACCTCTTATCTAAAATCCGTTCACCACTAATTCAACGTGTCTCGCAGACGTTGGCTCGCGGCTCAGGCCTTCGCGAAAGTTTCGAGGCACAATTGGAACGTTTTCTAGACCTGCTCGAACAGGTAGTTCTGACCGGAGATACAGCCTGGATCGATCCGATCCTGCATGATTGGGCCAAATCCCCCACCGAAACGGATCTTGAGGCAGGCCAATATAATGTTGCATCGTTGATGAATCGCATCACCGGACTGACCATCGAAGTCGCCCGCGAAACCCTCAACCAGCAGGATGCATTGGCTCTGATCTCCGCCGTCGTGCCGGTTTACACCCACGGCCTGGAGGTTGTCACACGCTACGAAATGGAGACGCGGGTGGCGCATATCACCAGCGAAATGGCTGCCCTGCATAAGAATATGGAGCAGCTCAACCGCAGTAAATCCAACTTTATCTCAGTGGCCGCTCATGAGCTCAAGACACCACTGACGTTGATAGAAGGATACAGCGCCATGTTGAGTGACATGGCCGCAGGCAAACAGGAAGCAGGCATGGACGAACTGCTTCAAGGGGTCAGTATCGGCATACTTCGCCTGCGACAGATCATCGATGATATGATCGATGTCTCCCTGATCGACAATCAGCTACTGACCTTGAACCTGCAGCCACTGCAATTGAACCAGTTGTTCGAGCGTTTACAAAGCGACTTTGAAGAAACGATCCTGGCCCGTAACCAGAGGTTGGAATTCAAAGACTTCGAAGGCTGCAAAATTTGGATTTATGCAGACCCGGAACGAGTTCATCAAGCCCTGAAAAATGTTCTCTTGAATGCGATCAAATTCACACCCGACGCAGGCTGGATCAGAGTGGACGGACGCATCCTGCCCGGTTTCCTCGAAGTAACGGTCACCGACTCCGGGATCGGAATTTCCATCGAGGATCAAACTCTCATCTTCGAAAAATTCGGCCAATTGGGCAGAGCTGAGTTACACTCCAGCGGAAAGACCAAATTCAAGGGCGGAGGACCCGGCCTGGGCCTGGCGCTCG
>CAYUUJ010000546.1:0-1972 GCA_964447845.1 uncultured Anaerolineaceae bacterium | reverse complement strand
ACTGGGACCAACTCTGGCTCACCGCTTGATGGTGCGGGTGTCAAACTGCGCCCCAGCCCTTGTGGCTGCCATCACCCTATGGCTCACCGCGCTGCCGTGCCGCGCCCAAAATGATACGTTTACCATCAGTGCGGCGGAGTTCCAGCGCATGGTGTACTCCGGCCACGTGCTCACCCAGTTCAGCGAGAAACCCGAACTGGAGGCCAGCCTCCAGGTTCTGCTCGAACTCGAGCGCCGCAATCCCCACGCCGACCCAGCCGGCCTGGCCGAGGTGTCGCGACAAGCCCTCCAGCGTTACCGCACCAATGCGCCCGAGTACATCCGGACCATCGGCTCCCGCGATGAAATCCTCGCGGCGTATCTTGACGCGCTACGTCAGGTCCCGGCGCGCACCAACTTTGTCCCGGCCACCCTGAGCCTGCTCAATCACTTCATGCTCAGTCCGGACGATTATACGAATGCCTCGCCGGCGGAACTGATCCATCTGGGCAACCAGCGCCTGCTCGCCGCTGAAGGAGAAGCGGGCCGGCAACAAACCCTGTTGGACACCTGCGCAAGCCGTGCCTTGGGCAACGGCGCCTTCGCCCAGGCCCTGGAAGGCCTCCTGCTCCCGGAAACCCTGATCTCCCTGTCACACACTCCAGCCCAGATCATTGGCAATACCAACTCCGCCCTTTATGGGAACTACACCATGCAGGCGCTGCTCGCGCTCAGCACCGGGAGCGGCGATGGCAGCCTGACCGTCTCCAGCAACCAACTGATGACCCTGTTTACCAACGAGACGCAGACCCTCTGGGACACCATTCATACCAATCTCGCGCTGCATGCGGAGATCAACCAGAGCCAACCCGACCTGATGTCCTACCTGACCAATCAGCCCGCCATTGACGCCAACGTCCAGCGCACAGCCGCGGTCAGGGTGGGCCAGGCGCGCACCATTGCTTCCGCCACGGCCGCCATCCTCATTCAATCCAAGCTCATGGAAGCCAGGGCGGATGAGCCCGGGTTTTTACCCAAGCTTCCCGAGGAGATACAGGGGACTGTGGACGGTCTGTCCAAGATCGCCAAAGGCGTTTCTATATTATCATCAGGAACAGATAAAAAGCCTTTGTCAGCCGCTGGGAAAGCTGACGGCATGTTGAACATTCTTGCCGGCGGCCTCTCGATCTATAACACCTTTAGTGGTGATAACAGTGAATCCCCGGAGGAAACGATTGTGCGCGAGATCGGCAATATCAAAACGCTGATCCAGGACTTGAGCGTCAACATCAACTATCGCTTCGACCGCGTGGACCAGTCGCTCACCACCATTTTCAACACGCTCAACGAGGGGTTTGACCAAATCGAGATTACGCTCGACGCCCAGGGGCGGCAAATCGCCATCCTCAACGGCAACGTGGACCAGATTCGCGGCACTCTGGTGGACGTGCAGACGGACCTCCACCGCCTCGAACGCCACCTGCAAAGTTACATCACCGAGTTGGACGCCCGACAGCTTAAGGAGACCCTTAATTTCAACCTCGGCTACGAAGCCACTTTCGACCTGGCGATGCGCTATCAGAACGACTACATCCCTGCGGAAACCGCGTTCTTCACCCATGCCAGGAACAACGCCGTTGACGGTTTGAGTTCCGCTTACCTGGATCGCGATTACACCGCCGCCGGACTTTTCAAAGAACTCACCGAATCCACCGGCGGCAGCGTCTCCAATCGCCTCGATCAGAACCTCAGTTACATCAAGAATTACCTCGCCCAGCAACTCCCGCCGCCGGTTGGCACGACGGCTGGGACGTTACCTCTGGCCAATCCGCGCGACTGGTTCACGGGCGCCTACGCCTACCTGCAACTGGCCGTGGAGAACCCCCGATACTTTCGCCAGGTTAATCCAAGCACCCGCCTTGACCTCATTACGGCCCGCGACCGGGACCTCACCAACTTCTTCCGTAGCCTCACTTTCACCGGCACCAGCACC
>CAYUUJ010000545.1:0-1982 GCA_964447845.1 uncultured Anaerolineaceae bacterium | reverse complement strand
TATTGGATTATTACCTGGTCCTGCTGGGTCTCTTTTCGGTTTGCGCGTGGGTGCCGCTGATGATCGAGCTGGGCCCGCAGTTTTTCGAATTGCCGAATACCAGGTATTTTCTGGCGATCAATGCCGTTCTTTCCACGCTGATCCTGCTGATCGTTTTCTTCACCCGGCGCGCGCTGGTCAGCCGCTGGGGCAGGCTGGCCTCGCTGGGCAGCCTGGTGGGTTCGATCGCCTGGATCGGGTTTCTCGGGTTCGGACAGGTTTTTTACATCCTCAGCAAAATTATGGATGCCACGGCTCTGGCAGGCGCGGTCTCCGCCGCGGCGCAACAGGATATGCGCGGCTCGGTGGTCATGTTCTTCCCGATTGCCTACATCCTGGGCCTGGTCTTGATCGGTTTCTTCAGTATCTGGAATTGGGGCGATCTGATGAGGTGGTTTCCATATCGGGAAAGACGGTAGGGATACGACAGAGCGTGCCCGTACCTGGATTGGACAAGTTTAAGTAAATAATAATAAGAGGCGACTCGGATAACGAGTCGCCTCTTATTTACTTTTTCTTCTTCGATCCGCGCTTTGCCTTCTTTGTCTTTTTTACTGCCGGTTTCCTCTTCGAGGAAGATGTCTTTGTTGCAGCCTTTTTCTTTTTTGACGCTATCTTCCCTTTTGGCTTGCCGGACCCTTTTTGTTTTTTGCCTTTCGCCTTTGCAGCCACTTTCTTCTTTGGCGCTTCGCCTTTCACCTTCAAGAATCGCTCCACCATCCACGGCGACGTGACGCCCGTCACCTCATCGCCGGGTTTCAACTCCACCAGCGCGTCGCCGCGGCCCGCGGCACGTTTACGCAGCGCCGCTTCGTCGGCACGGTGAGACTTGGCTGCCGATTTCGCCATGTGGATCGTGACGTGCGCCGCGTCCCGGCCGGTGGCTATACCCACCAACTTCACTTTCCCAGGCAATGACCAGGCGCTCACGCCTTTGCCATACCGTCCTTGTTTGGGGAATTCCTTTTGCTCGACGCGTTTGGCTTTGCCGTCGCTGGTCACCAACAAGACCTCACCCTGCGCCGGCAGGATCTCCATGCCCACCACCACGTCTTTATCTTCCAGCTTGATGCCGCTCACCCCTGCCGCATTCAAGCCCATCGGGCGAACTTCGTTCTCTTTGAAGCGGATCGCCATGCCGGAAGCGGTGACCAGCAGAATTTCTTTTTTAACATCCGATAAACTCACCGAGACCACTGAGTCGCCCTCGTTCACGCGCACCAAGGTAAAGGTCTGCGCCGAAGGGCCGGGCAGTTCGCCCACCAGCGTTTTCTTGACCATGCCGCCCTTGGTGACCGTCAGCATGGAGGTATCGGGCGCGAAATCGGACCGCTTGGAAGGCAGGGCGAAGGCTGCAGCCAATGTATCGGTCTCGCGCAGAGGTGAGACCTTGTAGTACGGCGCGCCGTCCGCCAGCTTCTCGGCCTCGGCCAGGTTCTGCACCGAGACCGCAGCCGCGAGTCCGCGGATCGAAACGAGATACAGCACATCGGTCGTGTTGAGGCGCACGAGGAACTTCGGCGCGTCGAGCCCGGAAAGGCGCGGCGGTTTGTCGTCGTGTGTGCGGCCCACGCGTCCGTCGGCCGTGATCCCGACCCACACGGTTTGCTGGGGGACCAGGTCGCGGGCGCTCATGGTCTTGCTCTCCTTGCCGGCCTTGACGCTGACGATCTGTGTGCGGCGGCGGTCCGCGTAATCCGCTTTCACGCGCAGCAGTTCCTCGGAGGCCATGGCGCGCATGCGTTTGGCTGATTTCAACAGGCCTTCCAGATCCGAGATCAAGCCGGTTACTTCCTTGTATTCGGTGTCGATCTTCTTGCGTTCGAGCGCGGCCAGCCGGCGCAGCTGCATGTCGAGTATGGCAGTGGCCTGCAGTTCCGATAGTTTGTAACGCTTCATTAATTTCGTGCGGGCAGTTTCGACATCCGGCGCGCTGCGGATCA
>CAYUUJ010000544.1:0-1987 GCA_964447845.1 uncultured Anaerolineaceae bacterium | reverse complement strand
TTGGAAACGGCTCAAATTTGACGAAGTACCGCCGATCTTTGGTAACGCCAAGCCGAAGAGCGGATCGCATCTGCTGCTGCAGGTCTTGAATGGATTGTGCCGGATTGCTCCGTATATGTACGTCGATGAGGATCCGATCCGCGCCATGAGACCGGACGGCGGACGGCAGACGGCGGGCGATATTCTGGCAGCATTAGGCCGCATTCCGCGAGGTGTTATTAGTTGGGGTTATCTGGATGCAACACTTGAGAACACAGCTTTCTTGTGCCAGTCAAACCGGGTGAACTACTTCATCTATCGTGATCCGCGCGATATGCTTGTCTCACAGGTGTATTTCGCCACCGACATGCACGAGGGACATGGTATGCACACCTATTATCAGTCCCTGCCTGATTTCGCGGCGCGGCTCAAAGTAGCAATTGCCGGAATTAATAAAGATGACCTGTACATGGTCAGCGTGCGTGGGCGCTACGAAGGCGTCTTCAAATGGCTGGAGCAGCCCGACGTGATGTGCGTCCGCTTCGAGGATTTGATCGACAACTGCGAACCGACCCTGAATGCCATGCTGGATACCATCGAAAAGACCGGCTACCGCATCCCAACGCCGCGTGAAAAGGCCGTTCCGGTTCTGGTCGAAGCCATCCAGCCGAAAAAGTCGCATACCTTCCGTTCGGGCAAGACCGGCGGCTGGCGCGAACATTTTAGCGATGAGCACAAAAAACTGTTTAAAGATGTGGCCGGGGATCTGCTGGTGCGGTTGGGGTATGAGAAGGATAATGAATGGTAGGGGCGGGAATCGGGATTCGAGAATCCGGAGGTGGCGATGAGCATAAAGAGTTTGGAAAGCCTTGAGACTTGGCGAAAAGCGAAAGAATTCGCGCTACGGGTTTATCATGACGCACTTCCCCCGTTACCGTCTGAGGAGAAGTGGAATCTGAACCAGCAATTACGCCGTTCGTCGTTGAGTATCCCGGCGAATATTGCCGAAGGATATGGCCGCTATTATTATCAGGAGAATGTTCGCTTTTGTTATATCGCTCGTGGTTCGCTGGAAGAGACTTTAAGTCATCTTGCGATTGCTTATGAATTGAATTACATCCCTGAAGCTCTTTTCAGGGAATTGGAACAGGATGGCGAAAAGTTAACGCAGTTGATTAATGGTTATATCGGCTATCTCAAGCGCAGCAAAGAAGGCCAAAACGAACCCGGCTCTCAACATGCACTCCGTGAAGATGATGCCCTCTATACCTCCGAACCCCCAGATCTCTCAATCCCCCAATAACGATTCCCGATTCACGATGGAACATTTTTTCCGCAACCGCATTCAACGCCGTCTCGCCCGGCATCTCAACAACTGGCACATCTTTCAGATGGCGCGCCGGGTGGCCAGCCGCGCCCCGGAATCCAGGGGCAGGCCAATCATCTTTTTCAAGGCTTCCAGCGGCATCGACGATTTTTCCTGGAATAGCGCCTTCCACCTGCTTACCTCCTGGGGTTTGCGCCTGCAGGGCGTGCCGGTGATTTTCTTTGCCTGCCAGGCTGGGATGAGCCGTTGTGTGCTGGGCACCGACCGCGATGACCCGTCGAAGGAGCCGCCGTGTCGCTCGTGCGTCTACCAATCCAAAACGCTTTACACGGGTGCGGATGTAAACTGGTTCAGCTTTCAGCGTGATCGGGAGTTGGAAAAAGCGCTCAGCGGCTTGCATCTCGAGCAGCTTTCCCGTTTCTCGTTCCACGATATTCCGCTCGGCGCGCTGTGCCTGCCCGGACTGCGCTGGATTCTGCGCCGGCATAATCTTGTGGATGACGAAAAAACCAGATTTTTCCTGCGCGAGTACATCCTCTCTGCCTGGAGGATCGCCACGGAGTTCGAGTCGCTCCTGGAACGGGCTCAGCCGCAAGCGCTGGTCGTGTTTAACGGTCAGTTCTACCCCGAGGCGACCGCCAAATGGGTGGCGCAGCAGCGCGGCGTGCGGGTGGTGACGCA
>CAYUUJ010000543.1:0-1987 GCA_964447845.1 uncultured Anaerolineaceae bacterium | reverse complement strand
ATAATATTTTCGTCGGAGCGCTCCGAATTTTGAAGGGAGATTTCATGGCCGATCAACTGAAATTGATGTGCGTGCTCGCTCACCCCGATGACGAATCACTGGGCATGGGTGGCACGCTGGCAAAATATGCGGCCGAGGGCATTGAGACCCATCTCATCACTGCCACACGCGGCGAACGCGGCTGGTTCGGCGATGAAAAAGAAAACCCGGGCATCGAGGCGCTCGGCAAATTACGCGCAGCCGAATTGCTAAAGGCCGCCAAAGAACTCGGCATTCAGGATGTCAGGTTCCTCGATTATGTGGATGGGGACCTGGATCAAGCCGATTCGGCGCAGGCAACAACAAAGATCGTGGAACATGTACGGCGCGTACGCCCACAGGTCGTGATAACCTTCGACCCCAACGGCGCCTACGGCCATCCCGACCACATAGCCATTTGCCAGTTCTCCACCGCCGCAGTCCTGGCCGCCGCGGATCCAGCTTACTCCAATTCCTCCGCGCCGCACCGCGTCTCAAAACTTTATTACATGGCCTGGCCGAAAGGTAAATTCGACGTATATGAATCCGCCTTCGGCGAGCTTGTCATGCACATTGATGGCGTCGCGCGCCGCACCACACCCTGGCCGGATTGGGCCGTCACGTCGATTATAGACACCGCCGAGCACTGGCCGACTGTCTGGAAGGCGGTTTCTTGCCACAAGACCCAATTGATCGCGTACTCCCAGCTCGAACATCTTTCTTCTGAGCATCACAAAAGCCTGTGGGGAACCCAGGAATATTATCGCGCTCTCAGTCTGGTCAACGGTGGGCGCGCGAGAGAGACCGACTTATTCGAAGGCCTTCGATAGGAACAAATCATGAAACAACAGCGTACTGCACCGATCGAAATCAAGGCTGATGACTTCCGCAGCCTCGGCCACCAGCTGGTGGACCGTCTTGCGGATTTTATGCAGTCCCTCCCGCAACGGCCTCTCACTTCCGGCGAATCGCCGCCCGAAATCCGCGCGCTGCTGGACGCTTCCCGCCGCCTGCCGGACTTGGGAACGGATCCCGCTAAATTAATCGAAAGCACCGCGAATCTGCTCATCGACCATTCGCTCTTCAACAGCCACCCGCGCTTCTGGGGTTATATTACGGCTTCCGCCGCGCCCATTGGTATTCTCGGTGATTTCCTGGCCTCGGCTGTCAACCAGAATACGGGCGCCTGGTCTCTCTCGCCGATGGCCAGTGAGATCGAAGCACAGACCGTGCGCTGGATCGCGGAGTTGATCGGTTTTCCCACCAACTGCGCAGGACTGCTGGTGAGCGGTGGGAACATGGCCAATATGGTCTGCTTTTGGTCGGCGCGACAGGCCAAAGCCGGCTGGGATGCGCGCACCGAGGGCCTGATGGGCGGCAATGCGCGTCGCCTGCGCGTCTATTGCTCAAAAGAGACCCACACCTGGGTCCAGAAAGCAGCGGACCTGTCCGGCATGGGTACCGACAGCGTCCGGTGGATCCCCACCGATGATCAGCTTCGAATGAATCCTTCTATCTTGCAAGAGCAGATCCGCGCGGACCTCGAAGCGGGCGACCGTCCATTCCTGGTGGTGGGCACGGCCGGGTCGGTCAGCACGGGCGCAGTGGATCCACTACCGGAAATTGCCGAAATATGCCGCGCACATGATCTATGGTTTCACGTGGATGGAGCCTATGGCGGGCTGGCCGCCATGCTGCCGGAGGCCTCATCCGATCTACGCGGCTTAAGTGAGGCCGACTCCATAGCGGTGGATCCGCACAAATGGCTGTACGCGCCGCTCGAGGCGGGTTGTGCGCTGGTGCGTGACGAGGCCAGGCTGCGTGAGGCGTTTGCCTACCATCCACCCTACTATCACTTCGGCGTGGAGGCGATTAATTACGTCGACTACGGACCGCAGAACTCGCGCGGCTTCCGCGCCCTCAAGGTCTGACTGGCCCTGCAGCAGGTTGGACGCGAGGGCTACGTCCA
>CAYUUJ010000542.1:0-1987 GCA_964447845.1 uncultured Anaerolineaceae bacterium | reverse complement strand
CCAGCGGATGGCGGAGGCGGGTGGACCGATGAAGACCAGCCCCGCCGTTGTCACCGCATCAGCGAAGGCTGCGTTTTCGGAAAGGAATCCATAGCCGGGGTGAATCGCTTCGGCGCCGGTTTGTTGCGCGGCGCCGATTAATTTTTCGATGTTCAGATACGACTCTTTCGGAGCAGCGGCCCCGAGCAAAACAGCTTCGTCTGCGAATTGAACGTGCTGGGCGTTTTTATCTGCTTCTGAATAGACTGCGACTGTTTTGATCCCCAGCTCCCTGCAGGCGCGCATGATCCGGATTGCGATCTCACCCCGGTTGGCGATCAGGACCTTGGAAAACATTATGGCCCCAGCAACGCTAGTAATTCTGCCTCTCGTTCGGGTTTCAAGCCTGCACGCCATTCATACCCGGCTGGACGCGTGTTGGCCCAAGCGAGCGTATCGCGGACCGTCTCTTCCAGCGGACGAAACACCAAGCCTGCGCGCACAGCCCTGGAAATATCCAGGCAATCAAAGCCCGTCGCCTCTGCGCCATTCGGGAGCCAGGCAGATATGTCGCTCCAGACCTGGACCTTGTTTTGATCGAGGAATTCAATGGAGGGCCATTTAAAATTCGCATTGCTGTTGGTGACCTGTTTGCAGGTCTCAAGCAGCTTTCCGAAAGTTAAATTGTAATCCGGGCCTGTGGCATTGAATACTCCGGATGTGTTTCGTTCGATCGATTTGATGCAAAAGTCGGAAAGATCGCGCATATCGATGACCTGTACGGGCGTCTCAAATCTGTCCAATGCAAGGACATTGCCGCCGCGCGCCACGCGCACCGGCCAGTAGGTGAAACGGTCGATGGGATCGTATGGACCCACGATCCGGCCCGGTCGCAGGATGAGCGAGCGGTTTCCAAATACAGCCTGCACCGCCTTCTCGCAGGCTGCCTTGCGAGCGCCATACGAGTAGCCCGGCCGTTCATCACTTTCGTCTTCTAATTCTCCCAGCGGATAGGTTTCATCAATTCCGATCTTCTTGAAGTCCGCATAGGCGGCAATGGATGAGATGTAGGTGTAATCCTGAACCGAATCCTTCAAACCTTCAGTGGACAATTTTACATAGCCCGGCAAATACCCGCAGGAGTCGATCACCGTGTCCCATTTCCGGCTCGCCAACCTGTGTAGATCTTTTGCGCGATCGCCGAGAATGGTTTCCACCTGCGGGAACAGGCCGGGGTTGGTTTGGCCGCGGTTGAAGAGCGTCACTTCATGGCCGTGCGCAAGCGCCGAGTCCACCAGATGGCGGCCTACAAAACGCGTGCCGCCGATGATCAGGATCTTCATTTCTTGATCCTGGTCAATGTGGTCTCGACAGCCCTGGCTTCCTCGCCCTCGGGGCTGATGTTATAAGCGGTAAGGGTCAGGTGATCCGGATCGAGCAATTCGATCTCCGTGCGCCATTCCCAATCCGGTCCGCCCGCCGGATCGGGATAGCTGCCCTGCACCCAAAATCCCTGCTCGCGCGGTCCGCCCACGCAGCACATGATGGCCGTGTTGTTATGGAAGCTATCCAGCCAGCTGCCTTCATATTGATCCAGCGTGGTGTTATAGCCGAATGTGAACATGCCGTGCTGCGGTTCGCCCTCGATGGCGCCCTGGTAAAGATAGATCGCAAAGCGGCCCTCCAGCACCAGGTGGATGCTGCCCAGCACCGGCGATTCATCCGCCAGTACGCCCGGCTCAAGCCATAGCTTGGCGGTCCCTTTCCAGCTTCCGACGAGTTGGGCGAGGAAATGGTGGGGACTACCGGAGAGTTGGGATGATTCGAAGGTCATGGTTATATCCTTATGTATTTTGTCTTTGCGAGCCGCCGAGTTCTTGTAGGGGCGAGACATGTCTCGCCCCGGCGGCGAAGCAATCTCAATGTATCTATAACTGGATTGCTTCGCCGGACTTGGTCTCGATACGCCGCTCGCTTCGCTCGCGGCTACTCGACCAGCGGCCTCCTC
>CAYUUJ010000541.1:0-1994 GCA_964447845.1 uncultured Anaerolineaceae bacterium | reverse complement strand
CCACGATATCTTGCTTGGGAAGCAAGCGTTCTACCACTGACCTACACCCGCTGGAGACTGGCATTATAGCCAGCCGGTATGGGCATGTCAAGGAAGCCCCCGGAGCGGGTCGCGCCGGTCATTGTTCCCGTTTTAGAAGCTGGTTTGCCATCTCAAAAAGAGCCTGGCCGGCTTCGCTTCCAGGCTGGGCGGCTTCGAGTGAATCCAAAGCCTGTCTGGTTAACTTCCGTGCTTGCTCCTGCGCGTACTCATCCGCTCCCACTTTCTCAAGCAGCCTGGCTGCCTCTTCGACTTCCTCGGTTTGGATGGGTCCCTTCTTCCAAAGGTCTGCAAACTCCCCTTTTTTACTTAAGCCGAAGAGCACCGGTAAGGAAAGCTTGCTCTCGGTTAGATCGCTCGCAGTTGATTTACCGGTTACATTCTCATTTCCCCAGATACCCAGGATATCGTCTTGAACTTGAAATGCCAGGCCCAGGTTTTCGCCAAAAGCGCGAAATGAGTCCTGTCTCTCAACATCTACGTGGCCTAATAATGCACCGATGTGACAACACGCCGCAAGGAGGGCGGCAGTCTTTCCCCGTATGACAGTCCAGTACGCGTCGAGGTCCAGGTCCGTGCGAGCGGAAAAATTCATATCCAGATACTGGCCGCGCGTTAAATCCAGACACGCCCGCATGAGAATACCTGAAGCTTGCGTGACGATATCGGCGGGAAAATCTTTTTCCAGATCCAGGATCGCTTGATGGGCCAGTACGAACATTGCATCACCCGCATTGATCGCGTTCGGGACTCCCCAGTTAACCCATACGGTCGGTCGACCTCGCCGTTTCTCCGAACCATCCTGGATGTCATCGTGCACGAGTGAAAAATTGTGGATCAGTTCGACTGCAGCTGCAGCCGGTACTGCGCGTAGCCACTGACCATCACAACCAGCTGTACACAATAAAACCAGTAACGGACGGATCCGTTTTCCTCGCGCCTCCAGGCCGGCACCTGCACCTGTCCAGCCCATATGGTAGGTGAGCATGTCGTGAAAAGATTTTGTGATCGGTTCTTCGAGCCGCCCCGTTTGTTTTTGGAGTTCGGTTTCGATCGCAGAAAGCAGCGGGTTGAGATCCATTTTTTCAGGGTTCAAACCGGTTAGGAGCCCGTACCAGTATAACTGTTAACCCCTCGTGTCCAGACCCAGTAGGTGATTGCAAACATCCCCAGGCCGATAATTGGCGAGAAATAAATCAGGGGTGAAACTTCGTCGGGACGCAAAAAGAGCTGGGAAGGATAAAAAGCGACAAACCCGATCGGGAGGATATACGTGAATGCGATCCGAAATGCACCATCGAAGATGGTCATGGGATACGGCGAGAACTCACGCAACTTCCATGCCAGGCCGAGCACCGGATATGAGTCAAGCACCCAGAACGCTGCACAGGAGGCCGTCACGATGATGGATATCTGTACCAGGGATGCACTGAAGAGGGTGATCAATAACAGCGCCAGCCTGGTCAGCGTCCAATCAATATTAAGTTGGACCGATGCATAAATTAACAGCCCGATGCCGATTATCAATTGGGTTAATCCCTTGAGGTCGAACATCTCTGACATATAATAAAACATCATATTGAGCGGACGAAAATAATATTTCAAAAAAGTACCCTGCATGACATGCACGCGCAGCTGCCAAGCGTGGTCGAACAGGATCTGCATCGGGGAAATGGCGAGCATGTAAAAGGCGTAGATAAATACCATTTCCATCAACGTCCAGCCCGCCAGGCTTGGGACGGAATCAAGGATCACCCAGAAAATTCCGAGTGTCGCCAGGCTTGAGAAAAGCATTGCGATCGAGCTAATGATGAAATCAGCCCGGTATTGCATGCGCGCCTTAATATATTGCGCTTCAATGATGAAATATAAACGGAGGTATTCGCCAATGGTCCGCAAAATTAACCTCCGCTGATCCGCAAGACTTTGATGGCCTGGTTGTAGAATAGCCTGCT
>CAYUUJ010000540.1:0-1999 GCA_964447845.1 uncultured Anaerolineaceae bacterium | reverse complement strand
TAATTCCCGAGCGCCAACGGCAGGCCAATCACCGTACAGACAAAACCTGCATAGATCGGGTTGCGCGAAAAACGATAAGCACCGGTCGTGACGATCGCGGTGGTCGGCTCGTGGGGGATCGGCGAAGTCAGCGCCTTGTTCAATTCGCGCAGCGCGCTGAGGGCGAACAGGAAGCCGGCCGCCAGGATCACCCAGCCGATTATCTTCACCACTTGTGGAGCCGGGATGGATAGAGGGATCATCCAATTGAGGCTGAATGCGATAATGAGATGGATCAGCATCAGAAAAGGCGGAAGGATCTTTATATCGGGATGATCTTTATTTTCGCTCATTTCACCTCAACCTGGAACCTCGAACCTGAAACCTGATTATGCCCACTTCTCAAGCGTCTCTTTGACCTGGACCACAAAGGCATCCGCCGAGCCGCCGTCCAGGATACGGTGGTCGAAGACGAAGTTGAGAAATACCATGGGGCGAATCGCGATGGCGTCGTTCCCGTTCACATCCGTCACAACGACCACGCGCTTCTGCATGGCACCTGTGCCCAGGATCCCAGCTTGGGGTTGGTTGATGATCGGCATGGCAAATAACGAACCGGCCGTTCCATGATTGGTCAGTGTGAAAGTACCGCCACGCACTTCATCAGCCTTTAGTTTTTTTGCGCGTGCGCGGCCTGCCAGGTCGTTGACCGTGCGGGCCAGCGCAAGCAGGGAAAGATCGTCCGCGTGCTTGATGACCGGCACGATCAATCCATCCTCGCCGAGTGAGGTGGCCATGCCGACATTAACCGCTTTGTGGACCAGGACACCTTCCTCGGTCCAGGAGGAATTCGTCAGCGGATAAGCCTTTAAGGCCGCGACGATGGCTGAAATGAAATAGGCCGTATAGGTCAGGTTGACGCCGTCCCGGGCGAAGATCTCTTTGTTGGCCACGCGGTGCGCCACAACCTTGCTCATGTCCGCCTCCACCACGGTCAGCACATGCGGTGAGGTCTTTTGCGACATGACCATATGCTCGGCGATCTGTTTTCGGATGGTGGTGTGTTTTATCAGAGTGTCATGTGTTTCAGTGTCAGGTGTCACGGATTTGGAGCCTTCGGGTGCGGGCGCGGCGGCGGCACCGCTTTCGACATATTTCAGAATGTCC
Organism: uncultured Anaerolineaceae bacterium; assembly: GCA_964447845.1. Classification (GTDB taxonomy): domain Bacteria; phylum Chloroflexota; class Anaerolineae; order Anaerolineales; family Villigracilaceae; genus DASXQN01. Next base: position 853 of record CAYUUJ010000540.1, on the reverse strand, counting down.
TCTTTTGTAATGCGATTGTTCAGACCGGTCCCTTTTACCTGCTGCAAGTTCACGCCATGCTCGGCCGCGATCTTGGCGACGACCGGTGAAATAAAACCGATGTCGGTTGCGGATTGGCGGTTGGCGGTTGGTGGTTCAGGGTCGGAGGTTGGGGGTTGGTGGTTGGCGGTTGGCGGAGGAGGTTCCGACTTTGAGCTCTCGACCTTTTCCGCCGCGGATGTTGTTTCTTTTGACGTTTGTTTTTCTTCCTTTGAAACTGGCTCTACAGCCCCCTCGACTTTTTCACCTGCGTCACCGATCACCGCCAGTAACTGTCCCACCTTGGCAGGCTGGCCTTCCTGCATTTCGATCTTTAAGATCGTCCCTGAGGCTGGGGCGGGAATTTCCGTATCCACCTTATCAGTGTTAACTTCAAGCAAAGGCTCCAGCTCCCGGACGGAGTCACCTTCTTTTTTAAGCCATTTTGTTACCGTAACTTCTTCAACGCCTTCGCCGAGACGGGGAACGAGTACTTTTGTTGACATAATTTACTCCAGTTAGAGGTTGATAGTTGGCGGTTGGCAGTCTTATCGGGCGGGTAAACTATTCATAAGCGCGTAAAGTTTTTTGCGCAGATCCTGTATCTGATCGTCCAGAGTGCCAATGTCCTCTCTACTCAAATATCCAAACACCTGAGCCAGAACCAGTTGTGTATCCACTTCTGCCAATGAGCCGAGCGCAAAGTGGAGAAATCTCTTGAAATCCCCGGGTGACTTGCGTGCTTGACCCTCGGCAATATTAGAAGGGACAGACACCGCTCCGCGGCGAATTTGATCCGCCAGTGCATAGGTTTCGTGTTTTGGGAAGCGCTCTG
>CAYUUJ010000539.1:0-2003 GCA_964447845.1 uncultured Anaerolineaceae bacterium | reverse complement strand
CGATGCGAATGGGCTGAACCAGACCCTAACCAGTCTGTTGAGCGTCCGAAGCTTTGTCAAAGGCCTGCCCACCTGGCCCTGGCAGACGGAAACTTTGCGCGGCTTCCTGACCGCTCTCTTCCTGCCGATCCTGATTTGGGTGATAACCCGCGCTATCGAACGCTTTGTACCGTTCTAGCCCTGCTAATATCCGCCATTCAAACGAATATATCACCGGGTTTATCGATCCCGCTATCTGGCAAGCATTCCTTCAAGCCTCGATTTGACCGCGGGCCACTCGACATCCAGGATGCTGTAATATACGGAATGCCGGAAATAACCGTCTGGCAGGATCATGTGATTACGAAGGACGCCTTCCTTAACAGCCCCGAGCCGCTCGATCGCCGTTTGCGAGCGCACGTTTCTTGAATCTGTTTTCAGCTGCACACGGATCACCCCTAAAGTTTCAAAAGCATGCCGTAGCAAGAGATATTTGGCCTCGGTATTGACCGGTGTCCGCTGAAAGTCCGCGCCATACCAGGTGCCGCCAATCTCCAATCCGCGGTCTTGCGGCATGATATTCATATAGCGCGTTGCGCCGGCGATCCGGCCGGAGGCAAGTTGAACCGCAACAAAGGGGGCGTCTCCGCCTTTTATGGCGCGGTTCAGAATATCGGCAACCCAATTTCGCATATCATCGACGGTCTTCATCTCACCGTATAGCATGAAATGCCAGAAGTTCTGACCGATCCCGATCTCGGCCAGCCCGGGTATGTGAGCTTCGGTCATGGGTTCAAGCCGTACATGGTTACCTGTCAGAACAACGGGATTTACTTGCATCATTTCAACCATTCCCCTTCCTTCTGATCTTGTGAGGGTAGATAAGGCATCTCAGGTCCTTCAACATCCAGGAGCTTCGCCAATGCGGCGCGCATGGCGATTCGGTCATCCCAGGGATACTCAATTTTACCGAAACACATGGACTGTTCATGTCCTTTACCGCACGCCAGGACAAGATCGCCCGGCCGCGCGAGGGTCAATGCAAATTTGATCGCCTCACCCCGGTCCGGGACGCGCCAGAACGTCTCGTCTTCGCGACCACCTTTGGATCTGGCACCAGTTGCCATCTCCTCCAGGATTCCAGCCAGCGATTCCGTGCGCGGGTCTTCCGCGGTTAGGATTGTCAGATCCGCCAATTCGGCTGCGGTCTCAGCCATCATCCGGCGCTTTTCTTTATCACGCAAACCGGCTGACCCAAATACTGTGATCACCCTGCCCCTGGTCATCTGCCGGGCTGCTTCGAGCGCAACCCGGAGTGCATTGGGAGTGTGCGCGAAATCCACGACCGCTTCGAATTCCTGCCCGAGATCGATCCGTTCCATGCGGCCAGGAATGCCCCGCAACGACGCGATGCCCCGCGCTGCCAACATCGGATCGATGCCCAAGCCGACAACAGTGGCCGCCAGCGCAGCCAGACAGTTTGAAATATTATACAAACCGGGTAATTGACTTGAAATGGCTACGCGAAAATCGTCCCAGATCCAGTCGAACTGTATCCCTGACGGTTTGTACTGGACATTCACCGCGCGGACGTCTGACTCTTCGCCCAAGCCATAAGTGACTTTGTTGACCTTTACTAGTGCGTTCAGAAAGTCGAACGATCCATCATCGCGATTAATAACCGCCAGGCGCGGGTTTCCGTGGGATTTCGGCTGAGTACCCTCAAGGCGTTGAAATAATCTCGCTTTTGCAGCCCGGTATGCCTCATACGTACCATGCTGGTCGAGATGTTCGTGGGTGATGTTCGTGACCACTCCAATATCGAATTCGCAAGCATCCACGCGATACTGGGACCAGCCATGCGAGGTAGTTTCCAAAACAACATGCGTCAAGCCGGCATCCACCATACGAGCCAGGTAGCGCTGCACATCGTGTGCATCTGGTGTGGTAACGTGAAAGCCCGTATCCAGAACTTGATCCCCTATAATGGCATTGACCGTGGAGATCATACCGGGTTTGAGACC
>CAYUUJ010000538.1:0-2013 GCA_964447845.1 uncultured Anaerolineaceae bacterium | reverse complement strand
GGCGGCGGATCATTGGCTTTATAGGTAAGCAGCCTGCAGAATTTATTCGGGGCGATCTCGCGCACGACGACCACGTTGCCCCCCATGGTCAGGGATTGGACAAGCGGGGTCTCGTTATCGTGCCAGCCTTCATTGACCCAACCGGTCTCTACGCCGATGGCCATCTTGAAGCCCGCCACAGTGTTCAAGGAGCGGACGTATTCGAACCAATCCACCGGAAGCCGGAAGGCAGGCCCTTTCCCAATTATGGGCCGGTCGTTGAAAATCACCGTCTCCGGCGTCACCAGAAGGGGATTTTCCCTTCTTTTGAAACCGAATTCTTCCAGTTGGAAATCATGCTTCAGGCGGGCGTAACGGTACATTCATGACTCCTAAACTAAAATTTTTTCCTAAGTCAGGACCCGCCGGGAGCCAGACAAATTGTGAAGTACAGGAATATAGGCTGGAGAGGCGCATCACAATTGATTATAGCCGCGTCGGGTATAATTATCCGCTTGGAGGCTCTTTCATGGAGATAACCTGGTACGGACATTCATGTTTTCGGCTCACGGAACGGAATTTTGCGACCGTGGTAACCGATCCATTCGAAAGCAAGACCATCGGCTACGAGCCCTTGAAGCTCAAAGCGGATATTGTCACCGTCAGCCATGACGCCGCGGGGCATAATCATGCGGATGTGGTGAAAGGGATTTCCCACGTGATCGACGGCCCCGGCGAGTTCGAGATCGGCGGAGTGTTCATTACCGGTGTTCAGACAGATACCGGGGGAGCCGGCAAGAAAAAAAAGGACCAGGTGAGCAACACCTTATACGTGTTTGATTATGATGGCATCACAGTCGCTCATCTGGGCGATCTCACCCAGGTACCTTCCCAGGCGGAGATCGAGGCCCTGGGAACGGTTAACGTAGCCCTGGTCCCGGTGGGAGGCGGCGGTGGACTCAATGCTGCGAAAGCAGCCGAAGTGATCAGTCTGCTCGAGCCCAACCTGGTGGTCCCCATGCATTATGCCACGCCCGACTCAAAGCTCTCGCTCGAGTCGCTCGATAAGTTCGTCAAGGAAATGGGCCTTTCAAAGCCTCCTACCCAGCCATCCCTCAAGGTGACGCGCAGCAGTCTGCCGGATGAAACTCATGTGATCGTGCTGGATTACCAAACGGGATAGCCGCGTTACCGATGAAACCCAATTCGGTAACCATGAAATTCATACCACCAAGACGCCAGGACGCGAAGACACCCAGCCAAAAACAATTAAAGCTTCGAGCCTTTGTGCCTTTGTGGTGAGTTTTTGAATCAGCGTTAAAGGAAAATATGTCTGTTAAAGTCCTGATGACATGGGATATTGCCTCCGAACAAGACCAGGAGTATTTTGAATTCATGATCGGAGAATTTGTGCCCGGCGTCCAGAAGCTGGGTCTGCAACCTTCCGAAGCCTGGGTGACGATCTATGGTCCGTACCCGCAGATCCAGGTTGGTTTGCTGGCGGACGATGCGCCTCTGGCCCGGGATGCGCTTGATTCCACCGAATGGAGCGCGCTGCAGGATCGATTGTTCGGTTACATCAAGAATTACACCTGCAAAGTCGTACCGGCGCGGGGCGGCTTTCAGTTCTAAGCCGTGAACCCTGAAATAAAACGATCCTACTGGCGTTGGTTCTTTTTCACGGCGGCTCTCGAAGCGGGAGCCGCCTTTGTCGTATTGATTCTGGTCCCATCTGAAGGATTATCGCCATTCCGCCTGGGACTTTTAGGATTGCTCTTTATATTCATTGTCTGGGGCATTTATTGTGGATTTCACCCATCTGAAAAACTCGACTCGCTTGCCCGCCCGCCTCTCATCCTGGCCGCGGCAATGCTCGCGTTGAGTGTTAGCCTGGTCCTGTTCTTCCTGCGTTACCTCGACCCCCAGCAACTACTGCCTATCTACATCCGGCTCAGCCCGCTGCTTTGGTATTTCCTGATGCTCTCAATGCAATCCGTTTTATTCCTGTTGTTCCTCAGAAACGGAATCCATCCC
>CAYUUJ010000537.1:0-2026 GCA_964447845.1 uncultured Anaerolineaceae bacterium | reverse complement strand
TGCAGGAACTGGTGTTCTGGATGTGCCAGATCTTGGTGAATTGCTGACCCGGCGTCATGATCGTCCCATCCGGGACGGTTTCACCAACCAGGCTGGCACTCATGCAAGCCTGTTCGCCGCCTGCAGCGACCGGCAAGGTGGGTTTGGCTGTGTTCGTTGGAGTCGAGCCTGTGGGAGAAGGGACAGGCGTTTCCGTAGCGACGGCGGTTTGTGTAGGAGCCGCTTGCTCGGTATTTTGCGCTTGCACGGTCAACGCAACGGATGTGGCGATCTCTTGCTCGGAGGCGGCTGTACTGCAAGCCGCGCTCAGTATTGAGAGGACGGTCAATAGAGACAAGAGATTTAGTTTTGATCTGATACTCATTCGTAATTCCTTTCACGAAATGGCTGGAAAAAGCCAGCGCCCATTATACACGCTATAAATTAGAGCGCCCGGTTTCATTAACCGGGCGCTCATATAACTTATCTTTGTATCCGCCAGCTTTTGGCCAAAGGCTCTTGCGTATCTATTGGTAGGTGACGGTCAGCTTGATATCACCGAGGCGGACCATATCCGCCACTCCATTGCTGTTGGTGGTGGGGGTTCGGAATTGCAGCCGGAGCTGGATGCGGGAAGTTCCAACCCGATTCTGCACCACTGCGATCATACTGGCCTCTTCAAAAGTGCTGCTCAAAGCGCCCGGGCCGGACCATGCAATTACAGCACCCAGTGGGTCGCCGACGTAAAAATCACTCGCATCCAGCGTGCCGTAATTTTGGACATAAGCCCGCAAATAACCATCCGAGATGCTCCACGGATTTCCAAGCGTATCGTAATCGCTGAAATCAACTACGACTTTGGTAATCGTGGCGCCGCTTGGAATGCCGGTCATATCAAAGCTGACAAATGCTTCGGCCGTCTGATCGTTGTCCAGATCGCCGACATTCGGGTTCCCGTTCAGCGTTCCATCTGTGCGCACAAATCCATCCTCGCCCGTAAGATTGGTTAGAACGACCGAAGCGATGGCGGGTGGCAGCGCCTGCACTTTGATCTGAACGTAGAACTGGGCAAATAATACGCCGGAGGCATTGCGAAGTTTCCAATACCCCGTGTAATCCCCGGCTGCGGCGGGCGCCGTGAGATTGACCGAAATATCGATCGTCTGCCCGGGGTTGACGTTGCCTACCAATGCCTGTGTGGCCGGGCCGCCCATCTGGTTGCCGCTTGAAAACACAACCGCGTAGGAAGGGGTCCAGGAGCATGTGCCGGCGTTTTTGAATCGCCAGGTCTTGGTAAAAGCCTGACCGGGCGTCATGATCGTGCCGTCTGGGATGGTGACATCCGTAATGAACTGCGCCACATCACAGGTCGAGGTGGATGTGGTGGCGATCGCGATCGTAGGCGGCACAGCTGCCGTGCCCGTGGCAGTCGCAGGCGGGATTAAAGTAGCGGTTGGTGTCAGCAGGGCATCCTGTGTCAGCTGGGCTTGCACGGTTTGTGCCGCCGCGGTGGAAGCCGCGTCCTGGTCTGCCGATGTGCCGGAAGGCAGGTTGCAGGCCAGGATCGCCAGCATGATCGCGAGCGCGGCGGACACTGATTTAATTGATCTTTTCATTGGTCTTCTCCTCTTTAATGACAGTCTGGATTGTACTCCAAGAGCATCGCCTGCATATCCCCCGCATTTCTTATGAAAAAACAGGAGTCGGGCAGACTCCTGTTTAAGGGGATCGGTCAAAAGTCCGGGTGCAGGCGTTATTTTTCGTACGGTTGCCCGTCTGCGGCCGGCGGGAGGGCGCGGCCGACCACACCCGTCAGGACGATCATGGTCACGATGTAGGGAGCCATTAACAGGAATTCTGAAGGGATCGGTACGCGCAGGATCTGCAGCTTCACCTGCAATGAATCTGCAAATCCGAAGATCAACGAAGACATAAACGCGCCGATCGGATTCCACTTGCCGAAGATCATGGCCGCCAGCCCGATGAACCCTTTACCGGCCGTCATGATCTCATCGAAGCGGCCCACTGAACCGATCGTGAAATACGC
>CAYUUJ010000536.1:0-2050 GCA_964447845.1 uncultured Anaerolineaceae bacterium | reverse complement strand
CGATGGACGGCGTCGCGCCGGCAGTTGGCAATGCTGTATTGGATGCGCTCGGGGTGAACGTGGACGTGATCCCCATCACACCTGAAAAAGTCTGGCAGGAGCTCAAGAGCCAGCTCCACAAATGATGCGCTAAACACAAAACCAAGCCGCGGCGGATGAACCAAAGCATTATCCTGGCTCTCACACCTTACATCCTTGCCCTGATCATTTCATTGCTGGTCTCTGCCTACGCGTGGCGCCAGCGACGCGTACCTGGCGCGCTGGCTTTCGCCTGGGTCGGATTCAGCCGGGCGTTGTGGACGCTCGGCTTTATTCTCGAATTGCCTGGTGAAACCCTGGCTGTCAAATTATTCTGGGACAAGTTTCAATGGCTGGCCGCCATCCTCGGCCTGGTGGCTTTTTATGCCATGGTGATCGATTTCACGGGGATCAAGATCAAAAGGCTCCGACTACTTTGGGCGCTGTTGCTGGTCATCCCTCTCAGCTTTCTGCTGCTTGTGGCAACGGACGATCTGCATCATCTGGTCTATCCGCAAGACCTGCAACTTATTCCCGCCGAGCCTTTTTCCTTTCTTTTCTACCAGCTCACTCCAAGCGTACAATTCATTTCGGTGTATGGAATAGCCGGCATACTTATATTCACTGGAATCCTGATTGCCTACTACTTTCGCCCACAGCAGTTATATCGTCAGCAGATCGCTGCGATCGCGATTGGTTCGCTCATACCCGTTGTCGGGTGGATCTTGATTTTGTTTGGGTTTCAATTCACGGATCAACGCGACATCACGCCGTTCACCTTCGCAATTGGCAATCTGGTTATCGCTTTGGGATTATTTCGCTTCCGTCTGTTCGATATCGCTCCGATCGCCCGCGACAAATTGTTTGAAGAAATGGCCGACCCGGTGATCGTATTGGATGACCATGACCGGATCGTGGACATTAACCAGATTGGTTTGCGCAACTTGAACATGAGCTCCAGACAGGTCATCGGCCAGCCCGCGGAAACGATCTATGCTGCTTATCCGGAGCTGGTCCATAAATTCAAACAAGCCCAGAGGATGCGGGCAGAGTTTTCGGCGGACTTCAAAGGCTCGATACACTACTATGAACTAAGCATCACGCCCATCTACAACCGTCGGCGGACCTTAAGCGGGCGTATCTTCGTAGCTCACGACATCACACGCCGTAAAGAACTCGAAAACAGCTTGCGTGCGTTGACCCAGGAACTGGATCTACGCGTAACTGAACGGACCAACGATTTAGCCGAAGCCTATGATACGACGCTTGAAGGCTGGGCCAAAGCCCTGGAATTCCGCGATAAAGAAACCGAAGGCCACAGCCGGCGGGTGACGGAAACCACGCTGAAGTTGGCGCGCAAACTGGGCATTTCAGAAGCGGAGCAGATCGATATTTATCGCGGCGCGCTTCTGCACGATATCGGCAAAATGGCGATCCCGGATGATATCCTGCGTAAGGCGGGCAGCCTGACCGAGGCGGAGAAGAAGATCGTCCGCGAACATCCAACCATTGCGTTCGAACTCTTGAGGAATACACCTTATCTGAAAAAAGCGATGGAAATTCCCTATTGCCATCACGAGAAATGGGACGGCACCGGCTATCCGCGCGGGCTCCGGGAAGAAGAAATTCCACTGGCAGCCCGTATCTTCGCCATCGCAGACGTGTGGGACGCGCTTAGTTATGACCGGCCTTACAACAAAGCCTGGGAAAGAGAAAAAATTATCGAGTACTTGCACGCAGAATCAGGACTACATTTCGATCCCAAGATCACGAATTTATTCCTCGGAATGGTTAAACAGGGCGGGATATAATCACGGGGAAATTCAATGCCTGACTCTATCTACGTCATCGGCCACGTAAATCCGGATACCGACGCCATCGCCTCTGCGCTCGGTTATGCATGGCTATTGCGCGAGCGCGATAAATTACCCGCTCTGGCCGCGCGCGCCGGCGCGCTGAATCCCCAGACTGCCTGGGTATTGAAAAAGCTGGCGCTGGATGCGCCCGTGCTATTGACCGACGCCTCGCCGCG
>CAYUUJ010000535.1:0-2054 GCA_964447845.1 uncultured Anaerolineaceae bacterium | reverse complement strand
CCTTCGAAGCGAACTTGGTCTTCAAGCCGGTCACGCGCAGGCCCGTGTCGGAGGCGGTATCGTCATAGCCGTACTCGTTGTGCATGTCGAACACCAGCACCGAGGCCTTGTTGTAGTGCATCAGCCCGGCCAGCACCAGCCGCGTCAGGAACGACTTGCCCGTGCCCGTCGCGCCGAAAACGCCGGACGAGCGCTGGACGAGTTTGTCGAGGTCGACGCAAACCGGATGCCCCTGCTCGCGCGTGTAGCCGATGACGAAATTGCCGCCCTCGCCTTGTTTGCCGAAGATCTCGGCGATGTCGCCCTCGCCCGCCATGCGGACCTCGGCGTGGTGAGGCGGCACGGTCTTCACTGGACCCGGGCTGGGCTCTACACCCCCGACCTTTTTCAACCACTCGGCGTACTCGCGGCTACCCGGCTCCGGTCCGCGCTCGAGCATCAGCGCGGGTAACACTTCGAGATTGGTGTAGAGAGTCTGACCGTGCAAGGCCTTGGCCAAGGCAGGCGGCAGGCGATCGGACTTTTCGTCTGCGAACCTGTCGTCGGTGGCGCCCAATTGCAAATCCGTGACGAGGCCGTAGAATTGATAGTCCCCGCTTTCGATGACCACGAACGCGCCCTCCTGCACGGTCAGCGGATCGACCGTTAACCGGACGCGGAACGACTCTTTGAGTCCGCCTCCGACGATGTAACCAATTGGGAATTTTTGATTTTGCTGGAAAACACCAGCACCTTCGGCGATTTTGGATTGCTGATTGTCAACCATGAACTCTCCGTTTCAAAATGTCATTCCCTGCAGATCCATATGCGCGCCGCCCATTTTGTGGGGGCGAGGTCATCTCGCCCCGGTGGCAAGCAGGAATTTTCTATACCGCGACATCAAATACGCGCGAAGTAAGTTTGTTCCCTTTAATTGTGACGACGCGATATTGAGGGGGCTCATTCGTAAGCGCGAACTCGTCCGACTTCGCGAACGGGAATGCCGTGGAGCGTAAACCCAATACCTGGATTCCATGCACTTCTGTTTCGTACGGAATATGCACATGACCGGACAGGATACCCAGCACTCTCTCTTTCACAGCCGGTTGTGTGAGGATCTCCCAAAATTCATCAATCTCATCGGCGATGAAGTTATCCAGCCACAGGCTGCCGACCGGCGTCACATGATGGTGGGAGAGGATCACAATTTGCAGATCCGTCTTCACGGCGAGCGCCAGGAATTCGCGCGTCTCCGGAAAAAAGACTGCGTTCGGTTCCGGACCCCAGTCGATGCAGATAAATCTGACACCTTTGTGATCGAACGTGAAATTGAATAAGTTTGCGGGTTCTGATTTTGGAAAAAGATGACGGAAGAAGAGATCGCGCTCATCGTGATTGCCGGGCAGGAAATACATCGGATAATCTCGAAATCCTTCGATGTTAATTTGAAGCGGTCCCGGCGCGGCGACCTTGGATTCAGATCCCAGGAATTTCAACGCGAACGTATAGGTCTCGTCGCTGGACGGTTCCACCAGGTCTCCGGTGGAGACGATGAAGTCCGCCTCCCCGGCATGCCCGGCGATATGCTTGAACACGGCGCGCAGGGAGCGGTCGGGCGTGAAGCCGTCGCGCGTCTGCCCGTCGGTTTCCATTAAATGATGATCGCTGATCTGTATGAAGGAGAAGTTTGGCATAAGTCTCTTATTAGTATGTCATTGCGAGGAGGTCCGAGCCGAGCGTAGCGAGGTCGAGGCCGACGTGGCAATCTCAGGGCTGAAAGATATATGAGATTGCCCGCCGCCGCCCTGGGCGAAGCATGCTTCGCCCCTACAAGAACTTGGGCGGCTTCTCGCAATGACATTAGGCGGCAACATCGCTCAATGCTCCCAACACCGACATCAGCGTTGGATAATCGTCCCGCATTAAAGTGATCAATTCCTGCGCGGCGGCTCCCTTCCATTTTGGATTTTTATGGGCCGCGCCGGCTTGCGCAATGTGCGCGGCCAGCACTTCGCTGACCGGGATGTCCTGCGCTCGCAGGATGTGTCGGAAATACCCGAAGCGTGCCGCGCTCG
>CAYUUJ010000534.1:0-2069 GCA_964447845.1 uncultured Anaerolineaceae bacterium | reverse complement strand
CTTCACACGCAATCTGTATGACCTGCGCGGCGTGAAGGAGATCCCTGAGAAAGCCGTCCGGGCGGCCATCGAAGTGAACAGCGATCCATCCGCGCGCAACATCCGCGTGGCGGTGGTGGTTGCGAACGAAAAGGTGGCCGAGGCGATCCGCAATGCCGCCGCCCAGGTCCTGCCCCAAACCGCCTCGCTGATCAAGATCTTCACCGACCTGAACGAGGCCGAGGCCTGGCTGGCACGTCCGTTAGATCAAATATCGTAAAGAATCCACGAAGGTCACGAACAGACACGAATAAGAACCGTGTTCTGATCCTTCGTGCCCTTGGTGCTCTTCGTGGATAATCAATGAAATCCCCCTCCCTCAACATCGGTGGACATGAATTCAAATGGGGTGCCCGAACCTATGTGATGGGCGTCCTTAATATCACGCCGGACAGTTTCTCCGGCGATGGCCTGCTCGGCCCCGCGTCAAAAGACGATCCATTGAAGGGTACGATGGACCAGGCGCGCGAATTCATTTCAGCCGGCGCGGACATTCTGGACGTGGGCGGCGAATCGACCCGGCCGGGCTCTGCGCCGGTCAGCGTTGAGGATGAGCTGGCGCGCGTCCTCCCCGCCATCCAGGCCATCGCGACTCAATTCCCGGATGCAATTATTTCCATTGATACCTATAAAGCCAAAGTGGCGGAGGCAGCATTCCAAGCCGGCGCGCATATCTTGAACGATGTGTGGGGCCTGCGCGCCGACCCGGACCTGGCCGCTCTGGCCGCGGCACATCAGGTCCCGGTGGTGTTGATGCACAACCGCAGCGATCCCGCCAACGTGGAAGTCCGTGAACGCCTCGGGAAAAGTTACGCCGGCTCGGATTACCAGGATTTGATCGAGGACGTCAAACGGGAACTGCTCCACAGCGTGGACCTGGCGGTCAGGGCCGGGGTGGCCGAGTCGCACATTATCCTCGACCCGGGCATCGGGTTCGGAAAGACCGTCCAACACAACCTGGAGTTGATCAACCGCCTGGACGAGATCCGTACCCTTGGGTATCCCGTCCTGCTGGGTTCTTCGCGCAAATCCTTCATCGGCCTGACCCTCGATCTGCCCGCCGACCAGCGCCTGGAAGGCACAGCCGCGACGGTGGCGGTCGGCATCGCGCGCGGCGCGGACATTGTGCGCGTCCATGATGTGCGCGAGATGGCCCGCGTGGCAAAGATGACGGACGCGCTCGTGCGCCATGGAAACTGATCGCTATGCTTTTTCCTTTAAACCTTTTACGGGACGCGGAAAACGCGGAGCGACGCGGATTTTTTGGACATCACCACTAAAAGACCTTTCCGCATACATCCGCGCTCGTCCGCGTCCCATTGAATGGAACATGGATATTAATTAGTATGTTTGGAGATTATTCGAAGGAACTACTCCGCACCGGGATCATCGAAGCCAGGGCCGGCAACCAGGAATCGGCCCGTCGCTATCTTGACCGAGCCCTGTATGCCGCCAGCGACCCGCAAGTGATCGCCGAAGGCTGGTTCTGGATGAGCCAGATGGTGGACGAGCCGGCCGAAAAACGCAAAGCGCTCGAGAATTGCCTGATGCATTCCCTGCATCACGCACCGGCCAGGCGGGCGCTCGCCATTCTGGACGGAACCCTAAAAGCGGACGATCTAGTCGATCCGGATCATCTCCCGCCCGCGCCCGAAGGATTACAGCCGGCGGACGCCCAGCGCTTCATGTGTCCCAAGTGCGGCGCGCGCATGGCCTTCGCGCCGGATGGTCAGTCTTTGGTTTGTGAGTATTGCACGCGCGGCCAGAAGCTCGGTCTTTCGGATCGCTCCGCAAATGAAAAGGATTTCATTCTGACGCTGGCTACCGCCCGCGCACACGGCCGGCCGTTGAACGAACAGGTCTTTCACTGCCAGGGCTGCGGTTCGGAATTTATCCTGCCGCCCAAACTTATTTCTGCGAATTGCGTCTACTGCGACTCGCCGTATGTCGTCAGCCTGGAATCGTCACAGGGCCTGCTGGCGCCGGATGGCATCCTGCCGCACGCCTTCAACCAGAAACGCGCCATCCAG
>CAYUUJ010000533.1:0-2072 GCA_964447845.1 uncultured Anaerolineaceae bacterium | reverse complement strand
GTCCCAAGCTCCTGTAAGTTCAGATGCCACAAGCGATGACAAGCTGTGGGCTGCGCTAGGATACCCGATCGTTCTCGTTGCGATCATTGTGCTCTTTATGGAAGATAAGAAGAGCCGCCCATTCATCAAGTACCATGCCGTACAATCGATCGCCGCCAACGTGGTCTTCTTCATTGTCGCGACCATTCTGACGACCGTGACGCTCGGCTTCGGAGGCATCTGCGCTCCGCTGCTCTGGCTGGTCTTTTTCTACTGGGCCTACCAGGCATATCAAGGCCAGATGTTCGAGATCCCGTTCGTGACCGGTTTCATCAAAGGTCAGGGCTGGGTTTAACCTTTCGCCAGCACAAAAGAGTCCCGCATAACCTGCGGGACTCTTTTTATTTTCAAACCGGTTAGAATTCTAAAGATGACGAGAAAAATCAGTTCACTTCTTCTCCTGTTGGCCCTGGGGCTGGCGGCGTGTGTCCTGCCGTGGTCCTCCCGGGTGAATGATCCGCGCCCTAATATCATTCTGATCATCTCAGACGACCAGCGTTATGACACAATGGAATATATGCCGCGCACGACCAGCCTGATATTCGAGCAGGGGGTCAGCTTTTCGCACGGCTATATCACGACTCCCTTGTGCTGCCCGAGCCGCGCCTCCATCCTGACCGGGATGTACGCCCGCAAGCATCAAGTGCATACAAATGAGGACGTACTGAACACCAGGACCGTGGTGGAGTATTTGCACAACTCCGGGTATTACACGGGCCTGGTGGGAAAATATTTGAATACCTGGAAGGGCGAGCCGCGGCCGGAGTTCGATTACTGGGTATCCTACGCGCGCGGTGAAACCCGATACACGAACCCGCGCCTGAACGTCAACGGCGAGTGGTTACGTCATCAACAAAGTTACACGACAGATCTGTTTCGGGATTACGCCATTGAATTCATGGATACGGCCGTCTCCAGAGACAAGCCGTTCTTTTTGATGCTGGCTTTCAACGCTCCCCACGAGCCGGTCACTCCCGCCAAGGAAGATCGAAACGCGCTCCCGGACCTGCCCCTGCATCGGCCGCCCAGTCACAACGAGGCGGATATATCCGATAAACCACTTTGGATGGTCGAGACACCGCTATTAACTCAGGAAGAAATACAGATCATTGACGATTTCAGACGTAATCAAATCCTGACCCTGCTTTCCCTGGATCGCGCCATTGATTCGGTGATCGCGGACCTGGACCAGAAAGGCCTGCTTGATAATACGGTGGTTATTTACATCTCGGATAACGGCAAACAATGGGGAGAGCATCGCTTGCGGACTAAAAATACGGTCTATGAAGAAGCCGTGCGTGTTCCCTTTGCCATCCGATACCCAACCATTGCTCCGGTCCCGGTGGTGCTCGAAAATGTAGTGTCCAATATCGACATCGCGCCGACCCTGTGTGAGCTGGCAAATATTCCGATCCCGCCTGATATGGACGGGCTTTCGCTGCTCCCGTTGATCGAGGGCCAAAGCAACTGGAGAGAAGGAGTCCTGCTGGAAGGATGGCCGGGGCGCGGCAATTATATCGGTATACATACGCAGCGATTTGTATACGTGGAGACGCTGGACGACCGGGAGGAGTTATATGACCTGGAATTCGACCCGTTTGAGATGATCAACCTGGTAGACGATCCGAATTACAGAGATATCCTTGAAAGCATGCAGCGCCTGTTGGAATCGGAAACCCTGGCACATCCCGCACCGTGAGGAATCCGCCTTTCGGTCTGCGAAAGAAACAGGGGCAATTTATTTGCAACTTCCTGGAAGGTTATTCGTTATATCCTACACATAATCTTTAAGGAGAAACAAAATGACCACACCTTCCAATCCAGCCACTGAAAAACCCGGCCTGGTGACAGCCATCGCCGTCATGACGCTGGTTAGCGGCATCGTCAATATCTTCTGGGGCCTGGTGGCGTCCCTGACCGTGCTGGCCACGATCGTCGGCATTGTCTGTGTGCCGCTGGCGATCCTGCCCACTGTGCTCGGGGTCTTCGAGATCCTGTATGCCGCCAAATTGCTCAGCAACCCGCCTCAGCCC
>CAYUUJ010000532.1:0-2083 GCA_964447845.1 uncultured Anaerolineaceae bacterium | reverse complement strand
TGCAGAGGCGTTGTATTATCTTGAGAAGGCCGGTTTTCGCACGGCGATCTCGCGCGCCGTCTGGGCTGCGTATCAGCGCTCGTTGGAGCTGGGCAAAGAGAAGCCGGGGCATCTTCCTCAGAAGGACGAGGATGCAGAAGAGCAGTGAATCCGCCTGAACAATTCGAAACCGATAGACTCATCCTCCGCAAACCGAAAACAGACGACGCGCCTGCGATCTTCTCTGCATACGCACAGGATCCTGAAGTAACGCGTCATCTTACCTGGCGTCCACACAAGAGCGTGGAAGAAACCTACGCGATCATCGATAAAATTCTGAAATTATGGATGGATGAAGAGACTTATTCTTATGCGATCACATTGAAAGATTCAGGTACTCTAATTGGGATGATCGCCGCGCATCCGGATGGCATTGGTATCGGAATCGGTTATGTTTTGGCACGCCTGCATTGGGGCCAGGGATATATGACCGAAGCCGTTCGCAAGATCTCGGAATGGGCCCTCGGTCAACCCGATATTTATCGCGTATTCGCAACCTGTGGCGTGGACAATCTGGCCTCGGCGCGTGTGATGGAGAAGGCAGGCATGCAGCGCGAAGGAATTTTACGGAAATATATTATCCATCCAAATGTTAGCGATGTGCCGAGCGATAGTTATATTTATGCAATCGTGAAATAAGGGTGTGTGAGGATGAAGTAGGGGCGGGTCTGAGGACTCTGGCAACTTGTCATGCCTCAGCACAGTAGACCCGCCCCTACAATAATGGAAAACCTCCAATTATCCAGGGCGGGGAGACCCCGCCCCTACTGTCAACCGCCTACTGCCTACTGATTCATATGTCCCTCATCACCGCCAACTCCCTCTCAAAATCCTTCGGCGCAGAAGACCTGTTCGCCGGTGTATCCTTTTCCGTCGCCAAGGGGGCGCGGCTGGCGCTGGTCGGGCCGAACGGCATCGGCAAGACTACGCTGCTGCGCATCCTGGTTGGGCTCGAGGAACCGTCCACGGGCGCGGTGACGCGCGTTAAATCGCTGCAGATCGGCTACCTACCGCAGGAAGCGGACTTCCAAATGCAGGGCACGCTCTGGGACGTATGCATGGCGGTCTTCGCCGACCTGATCCGTCAGCAAGGGGAGCTGGAAAAACTCGAAGGCGAGATGTCCGACCCGTCGAAACGGGACCAGGCTTTGGTCCGGTACGGCGCGCTGCAAGAGGACTTCGAAAGGCGCGGTGGCTACGTCTATGAAGTCCGCATCAAACAAGTCCTGACCGGCCTCGGTTTTGACGAACCCGATTTCAATTTGTCGCTCTCGCATCTCTCCGGCGGACAGCGCACGCGCGCCTATCTGGCGCGTCTGCTGCTTTCCAATCCCGATCTGTTGTTGCTCGATGAACCCACCAATCATCTCGATATCGAAGCCGTCGAATGGCTCGAGGGATATCTCAGCCAGTGGGAGGGCGCGGCGGTGATCGTCTCACACGATCGTTATTTCCTCGACCATGCCTGCAACGCACTGCTGGAAATGGCGATCAGCGGCTCGGAGTTCTATCGCGGCAACTACAGCATGTATCTGCGCGAACGCGAGACGCGCTGGGCGCATCGTGTGGAGGTCTTTGAAGCAGAGAAGGATAAACTGCTCAAGGACATGGAATACATCAAGAAAAATATCGCCGGGCAGAATGTGCAGCAGGCCAAGGGAAAATTGCGCAGGCTGACGCGCATCGTGCAGGCCATCGAACAGGCCGGCATGGAGGCAGTGGTCAGCATGAACTGGTCGCAGGTGGCGGCGGAGGTGGACATCACCACCAGCCCGTTCAGTGTGGAGGAAGCCGGGAAGCGCGTGCGCGCGCTCAAGCCGCCGCTGCGCGTCCAACCGGACCTGGGCTTGCATCTCCGTTCGACGCGTCGCTCCGGCAACTCGTGGCCCTCGGGGGCGACCTGCGTGGCGCGATGCCCGTGCCCGTCGTTCGGCCGGTGCGCGTGGAATACAACGGCAATCGCGTCCTCGCCGAGTACTACGAGCCCGTGCCCGTCCATGGACCCATCGTGCCGCCTGACGCGGCCGCGGCATTGGACCGCGGT
>CAYUUJ010000531.1:0-2083 GCA_964447845.1 uncultured Anaerolineaceae bacterium | reverse complement strand
GCGAAGGCTTGAAGATCGTCAAGAGCGACGCCACCGCTTTCGACACGGCAACCGCCCTGGGCCTCAACCTCGTATTCAGCTACGTTTAACGGTTTTAAAAGGAAGGATTAACACATGAGCACGAATGATAGAGCGGTCCTGGACAGGTTCCTCACCCAGCACTCGAATGGCCTGTTCAATGAGGCCAGCGACTTCATCGCCGAGCAGATTCTTCCTGCTGTTGGCGTGGGGCCGACGACTGGCAAAGTTCCCGGCTACGACAGTGACCATCTGCGGATCGTCAATACCGTTCATCGCGGCAAAGGCGAATATGTCCGCATCGACTCCGGGGCGAAAAACTCCAGCAACTACGAGATCGTGGACCACGGCCTGACCCATGTCATTACTGACAACGACCGCCGGAACGCGACCACCCCTTTTGATGCACAAAAAGATGCGTCGATAATGCTCACCAGCCTCCAGGCGCTTGCGAAAGAAAAAGCCCTCGCGGACGTTCTGACCGGCGGTTCCGTCATCACACAG
The DNA here is from genome assembly GCA_964447845.1 of uncultured Anaerolineaceae bacterium. Lineage (GTDB taxonomy): Bacteria > Chloroflexota > Anaerolineae > Anaerolineales > Villigracilaceae > DASXQN01. The sequence goes on along the minus strand of CAYUUJ010000531.1, from coordinate 1,561 downwards.
GGCGCAACGCTCTCCGGGAATGCTCAATACGCCAAGCGCAGCCACGCTGACAGCAAACCAATCGAAGACCGCCTGACCGCCTTCAACACGGTCGAGGACGCCGCTGGTGTCACCCCGAACGTGGCGATCATGAACCAGAAGGTTGCTCGCGCTCTCCGCTTCCACGGCCAACTCATGGAGGCCTTGGGTTACAAAGATCACCGCCCGAACGGCCTGACCAACGACGAGCTGGCGAAAGCCCTTGAGGTTGATCGTGTTCTGATCGGCAAAGCGATGTATAACTCCGCGAAAGAAGGCCAGACCGCCGTCCTCTCTCCGGTATGGGGTAACGACCTGGTTTATGCCCATATCGCTCCTAACCTGGAACTCCGCCAGAAAACGCTCGGCATCGAGGTCCGCAAAGACAAGACCTCCCCGCGCGCGGTCTACAAGTGGATGAATAAAGAGCCGATTGACTCCGAAACCATCTGCGTCACGGATAACTACGACCAGTTAATTCTGAACGCGACCTGCGCTTACCTCCTCCAGGACGTGATTTAAGGCTTTCTCTGACTAAAGGTTGATTGCACACATAAGAAAAAGCCCTCGGAGATAAAAATCTGGGGGCTTTTTTTAAACAAAAAGGAGATGACGACTATGGCTAAAGCAGACAAAACCCCGGTAAAAAGCGCCGAAGATGAAGCCGAAAAGGCCGCGAAGGCAGAAAAGACAGCCGCAGTGAAAGCCGAAAAGGCCGCGCATGAGCCTGTTCCTGCCGAGCAAAAGCCCTGGGTATGCCTGCGCGAAATCCGCGAGGATGAAGGTACATGGAAGCCCGGCTCCGTCTATACGGGCAAGCGCGTGGACCATCTCGCCAAACGTAACTGCATCGTCCAAAAATGACCGATTACGCGACAGCATCGGATGTAACTGAAAACATGAAGGGCGTGACTTTCGGCGCCACGACTGCGGTTACAACCGATGCTCTCGCTGCGATGATAAGCCAAGAGTCCGCCATCATCGAACAGTATATTTCCCCGAAATACACCCTCCCGATCACCGACGCGTCCGCCCTGCTGGTGCTGCAAAAAATCTGCATCGACCTGGTGGTTTACCGCGTGACGAAGGTCTTGCAGCCGAAAACCGCGATCCCGGCGCCGGATGACAAGGTCGTGCAGGACATCAGCCATTCCAGTGCATACCGGGAAGCCATGAAAATGCTGAAATACATCATGGAAGGCACCATGACCCTGCCGGGCGAAGAGACGAAATCCGTCAATTTCTTCAAGAGCACGGCGGTCGATGATGATGCAGATACAGAGTTTGAAGCCGAATGCAGGCAGTGGTAAGTCATGCTTGGAACATCGTATAGAATCCAGAATGACAAGGAATTCGGAGCCGCCATTGAGAGGGCAGGCGCGCAGGTTGCCGATCTCCGCATAGCTTTCGGATTGATCGCGCGGGACTGGTTTAAATCCAACATGGCGCAGTTCTCCCTGGCAGGAAATGGCCAATATCCGCCGCTGTCAGAACGCTATGCGGCACAAAAACGCCGGAAATATGGCGCTCGGCCCATCATGGT
>CAYUUJ010000530.1:0-2084 GCA_964447845.1 uncultured Anaerolineaceae bacterium | reverse complement strand
AAATTTCCTTGTCAGCGCCTGATAACCGATGACGTAAATAAAGCCAGACTTCGCGAGATTCCAGAGTGCATCCACCACTATACCGTAGGTTTTGAGAAAGGCTAGAGATGTGGCCGTGACTCCAAATCCTAAGACGTAGACCCCATAGCCAATGGTCAGCTTGCGCAGGTCAGCCAGATACTCCACGGCACCTGCATTCGAAGACGACTGGCGAACATCCTGTTCACGCCGGGAAATGCCCCGATAGGCCAGGAAGAAATAGACCGCCATTTGGATCAGGTTGAACCAGACATTGAACAAGACCTGAGCCGAGAGCTCCCCCGGAGTATCGGCGAGATATACGCTTCGGATGTAGCCAATTTTTACCGAGGCAGGTAATAGGAAAAACGGCAACATCTTGTGGATCATATACAAACAAGGCACGCTGTGCAGCACATCATAAAGCCTGAATCGCAAGCGCCCTTCGAGCAGGCTGCGCACGTACAGGTAATAAAGTGGGCCGATGAGAAAACTGATTGGGAATGCGGTTTCGGTAAGCGCCAGTAAATGAGGGATGATATTGCCCGACATCATGAAAGCGAACACGAACAACTGGTACGCGGCAATCAGGAGCACGGCTGCTAACAGGAAGTCCGCCGACTGGCTCCGGTTGCGCTTCCCAACCAGACCCACGGCCAGCAGAAGTCCCTGGCATGCCCCCAGGAGCATCAAAACTTCGATGAAGTCAAAGGTAGCGTTGAACATCGCTGAGTCTCTCTATTGGCAGGCTGCATCCTCGTTCGCCGGCCTGAATAAGTATATTGTAAAAAGAAGGTCTGGAATTTCTGTTGATTCGTATCTCAACGCTTCCACAATCTCCAGCCGGTCACCTGCCGGGTGGGTACGTTAACTGCCCGTTTCGCGAAGGCATCCTGAACATCTATCTGTTCGACATTCTCAAGGAGGTGTACCTGATTGTTGAACCCTGGATCGAAGAATACAACACCGTCCGTACGATGGCTTGCAGGGTCTGACGCCATATCACTGCAATGCCTGAGCCTTACCACTTTCAACTGATTCCAAAATCGGAATGTTGATACTTGAAATTTTGATGGAGAACTCGATGAATATGAAACGAATCCCAGTCTGTTTTTTGTTTGTAGTTGTCCTAACGCTCACAGGATGTGGACAAGCAACGCCTACTCCATTGCCGACCCAAACGGCAATCCCCAGATCGGCTGAGGAGATTGAAGCGGCATCCGAATTGCTGCTTGAAGCCACCAAAAACAATGATTTGGCAGGGGTGGTCACCGCACTGGAGCAAGGGGCCGACATAGATACTAGAGAATCATTCCAAGATATGACCCCCTTAATTATTGCATCCACCAGGGGTTTTACGGAAATCGCAACGCATTTGATAGAGGCGGGGGCCGATGTCAACGCCATGAGCAAGCAAGGCGTTACCCCGCTCATTGGGGCCGCCCTCAATGGACACGCCGACCTGGTGACTCTTTTGGCAACAAAAAACACAAATTTAGACCAGCTAAGCAAGATGCGATACAAAGAGAATGCCTTACATTTGGCCGCCAGAAATGGACATACCGCGGTCATTGAGGCATTGTTAAAAGCAGGGGCTGACATCAACGCCCTGGAAGGTACCCATTCCACTGCCTTAATGTACGCCGCTTACAATGGACGTTTGGAAGCATCTGAACTACTCATTAAGCAAGGCACTGACTTGAATATACGTGATGATGGTGGACACACAGCCTTCTACTGGGCCAAAAATCGAAATCAAGCAGACATTGCAGCACTAATTTCTGCGGCTGGCGGGACAGAATAATTTCAAATTGGGCTGGTTTTCCAAAATATCTGACTGTCAAAAGGCTTTATCAGAAGTAAAGGATATTCGCTTAATGACAAAATCCGAATTTCAAGTCTTGTTTCCAAATGCAGAGATTTGTTAAGAAAAGTATTTTGGAAAACCGCGCCCAACGCCGCGTTACACCCAGCCGCGCATCTGCATGGCTTTGACCACCCGGTCAATCGCTACCATGTAGGCCGCGTCGCGCATGCTGACCTTTTCCTTTTGCGACATTTCCAGC
>CAYUUJ010000529.1:0-2100 GCA_964447845.1 uncultured Anaerolineaceae bacterium | reverse complement strand
GGTTCTTATATCCGCTTCGACGACAATGCCGCCGTCATCCTGGATGCGGACGGCTCGAATCCGAGAGGCACACGTATTTTTGGACCTGTGGCGCGCGAACTGCGCGACAGAGGCTATATGAAGATCGTTTCACTGGCCCCGGAAGTTCTCTAGGCCGGTTTAGGAGCAATAGGCATGAGAGTGAAGATCCGTAAAGGCGATACCGTGGAGATCATCAGCGGTCGCTTCAATGATAAAGGCAAGCGTGGCGAGGTGATCAACGTCATGCTCGGGGACGGCCGCGTGGTGGTGCAGGGTGTCAACATTCGCGTCAAACACCAGCGCCAGGTACAGACCCAGGCCGGGCGCAGCCTTAAGCCGGGCCGCATCGAGTTCGAAGCACCGATCGATATTTCGAACGTGATGCTGGTCTGCCCTAAATGTAATGAAACGACCCGCGTCAGTGTTCAGAGATCTGATGACGGTGCGCATCGCGTCTGCAAAAACTGCGAAGCGCTGATCGACTAGGCCAGGAGTATCAGGAATGAACCGAATGCAAGATCGCTACAACAAAGAAGTTTCTCCAGCCTTGTTCAAGGCTTTTAAATTCAAGAACGTGATGCAGGTCCCGCGTATTGAAAAAGTGGTATTGAACATTGGCCTTGGTGAAGCGATGGATAACCCAAAGGCGCTCGAAGCGGCTGCCTCTGACTTGACCCTGATCGCGGGTCAGAAGCCCATCATGACCAAAGCGCGCAAAAGCATCGCGAACTTCAAGCTGCGCGAAGGTCGCGTGATCGGGACCAAGGTCACGTTACGCGGCGAACGCATGTGGTCTTTTCTGGATCGCCTGCTTAACATCGCCCTGCCGCGCGTGCGCGATTTTCGCGGCGTCTCCGCCAACGCTTTCGACGGCCGCGGCAATTACACCCTGGGACTCAGGGACCAACTGGTCTTTCCCGAGATCGAATATGACAAGATCGATAAACTGCGCGGGATGGAGATCACGATCGTGACCTCCGCCAAGAATGATGACACCGCCCGCGCTTTGTTGCAAATGCTCGGTATGCCGTTCAAGAAGGAAGCTTAATCCATGGCAAAGAAAAGTATGCAATACCGTGAACTCCGTCGCAAATTCCCTGTGCAGGTGCGTAATCGCTGTCAGCGCTGCGGCCGCCCGCGCGGGTTTATCCGCCGATTCGGCCTGTGCCGTATCTGCTTCCGCGAACTGGCGCTGTCAGGTCAAATCCCCGGCGTCGTCAAGGCGTCCTGGTAACAGGGTAGAGGTGAGATCATGAGCATTAATGATCCAATTGCTGATATGTTGACACGCATCCGGAACGCGGTGATGGGCGGTCATGCCCAGGTGGCGCTGCCCAATTCGAAGGTCAAGACGGAAATCGCCAAGATCCTCAAGGATGAGGGATTTCTCGAGGGCTTCGAGGTGGTGGACGGTGAGAACGTGGACCACAAGACGCTGCGTTTGAAGATCAAATACGTCGGTGAGCGCCGCGAACGCCGCCCGGTTATCTCCGGGTTGGAGCGCGTCAGCCGGCCTGGCCGCCGCATTTATACGAAGAAAACCGATATCCCATGGGTGCTTTCCGGGATAGGCGTTGCGATTATATCCACGCCCAAAGGCGTGATGACCGGTACGCGCGCCCGCCAATTGGGCGTCGGCGGCGAAATTCTTTGCAAGGTTTGGTAGGAGGTTATCGTGTCTCGCATTGGACGAATGCCGGTTGAAATTCCAGGAAGTGTACAGGTGCAGGTGAAAGGCACCAATGTGCACGTTAAGGGTCCGAAGGGCGAGCTGCAGTTCACTTTTTCTCCCCTGGTTGGGATCACAATGGAAAACAACCAGCTGTTGATCACCCGCAAATCTGAGAATCCCGCTGAACGCGCGCTGCACGGCACCACGCGTGCTCTGCTTGCGAATATGGTGCGCGGCGTAAGCACAGGCTTTGAAGTGATTTTGGAAGTTGAGGGCGTGGGCTATCGCGCCGAGATGGAAGGCAAGAACCTGGTCCTGCACGTCGGATACTCGCACCCGGTCAAAATGGAACCGCCGGCGGGTATCGCATACGATGTGGATCAGAAAACCCGTCAGATCAAGGTCAG
>CAYUUJ010000528.1:0-2108 GCA_964447845.1 uncultured Anaerolineaceae bacterium | reverse complement strand
GCCAAAATCGGCGTGGCCGGGCGTATCCACGATGTTGATCTTGACTGGTTGATTCGTTTTTGGATCCACGATCGTGATGGCGGTGTTTTTGGCGAGGATGGTAATGCCGCGCTCGCGTTCAAGGTCGTTGGAATCCATCACGCGTTCTACGACCTGCTGGTTGTCGCGGAAAGTATGCGCCTGGCGCAGGAGACCGTCCACCAGCGTAGTCTTACCGTGGTCAACGTGCGCGATGATGGCGATATTGCGGAGATCGGTTCGTTCGGTTAACATGATTATCCTGACTGTAGGGGCGACGTCCTGTCGCCCTGGGCGGGAAGACCCCGCCCCTACAAAATCCCATACAAAAACCCCGACCATGAGGGCCGAGGTCTTTCTTTACAAAGGGCAATTCCCTGAGTTTTACGAAGGGTTCGGCGTGCAGGTACTATCTTATCAGAGAGACGGGCTTTTGAGAAGGGCTGTGTTGCGGATGCCTTTATTTAGACGGACTCCACCATGCGCCTATTACTTTACCTGTTCCACCAGCGCCGCCACCAATTCGCGACAGAAAGCTGGGATATCCGCCACAACGCGGCCCCAGATGAGGTTGCCATCGCGAAAAGCCGGCTCGTCCACCCAAGTAGCCCCGGCATTGACGAGATCGTCCTTTATTCCAAGTGAGCCGGTGGCGCGGCGGCCTTTCATGATCCCGGCTGAGATCGCCACCAACCCGCCGTGGCAGATGATGCCTATCGGCTTTCCGGACGTATCCATCGCGCGCACGAGGTCCGTCACCACCGGGTAACGGCGTAGTTTGTCCGGTGCCCAACCGCCGGGCACGATCAACGCGAACAACTCGTCTGCATTTAACGACTCGATCCTGGTATCGGGTGTGATCTGAAGCCCGTGTTTGCCCTGTAAGGGTTTGAGGTCCATTCCGGCTGTCAGGACCTGTGCGCCTTCCTCTTGCAAGCGCAGCATGGGTACAAAGTATTCGAAATCTTCCACACCTTCGCTCACCAGGATGCCGATCTTCTTATCTCTAAGTCGCATTATCAATTCCTTCGAATGCAGAATGAACGCAAAGATCGCGCAATTTAGAAAAACACAGTCTCTCGCAGGTCTGGGCGCGCAGGCGGATTATTCTGCTTGAAGATCAGTTCAACCCCCGCCAGTGAGATCACGTCACCATCATAAACGATGGTTTGTTCCACCCGCTTGCCGTTGATAAAAGTGCCGCCGCGCGATTCAAGGTCAAATAACACAAATCGTTTGTTTATCGCTCTTAATTGGGCATGGATACGCGAAACTCGGGGATCATTAAGCACCAGGGTATTCTCGAACCGTCGGCCCAGCGTGATCACCGATCTATTCAGCGGAAAGAGCTTCATCCCGTCAACGATCAGAAAAGCTTGATCCGGAATTGCATTATCCTGCCCGGTGTTCTTATCTTCCATATCGTCTTGCATGGCTATCCTCCCGAGATGTAACAATAATTACGCATGAAAATTGCAATTATGCGATCAGGCCACATTATATATAAACTGAAACCGTTTAGCAAGCCGCTTCCGAATAAATTGAAAAAGCCGCCTCGCCAAGAGTTTCTTAACGAGGCGGCTTGCATTCTGCATTCCGACTTCTGCACTTTGCACTTCCGGTTAAGTACCTTCTTCCCACGAGTTCAGATACTTAACCTGCTCCGCTGTGAGCGTATCGATCTCAATGCCCATGGCTTTGAGCTTCATGCGGGCGATCTCAGCATCGATTTCAGCGGGCACTGAATATACCTTCTTCTCGAGTGTTTTGGCATTCTTAACCATATACTCGGCCGCCAGCGCCTGATTGGCGAAGGACATGTCCATCACGGAAGCAGGATGACCTTCAGCGGAGGCAAGGTTGATCAAGCGTCCCTCACCGAGGATGTTGATCTTGCGACCGTCTTTGGTCTCATATTGCTCCACGTAGGGACGGACCAATTTCGGATCGCCTTTGGACATCTTCGCCAGCGAAGGGATGTTGATCTCCACGTTGAAATGCCCGGAGTTGGCGACGATGGCACCATCCTTCATAACCTTGAAGTGGCCTTCGTCGATCACGTTGATGTCACCTGTCACCGTGCACAGGAT
>CAYUUJ010000527.1:0-2109 GCA_964447845.1 uncultured Anaerolineaceae bacterium | reverse complement strand
AGGTGATCATCGTCAAACGCGGCGGGCAGGGACAACTCGTCTACAATAGCCTGAGCAAACGGCGATGGGAGATCCCGGCCTACCCGTCGCGGCGAGCCGACCCCACCGGTGCAGGGGATGCGTTCTGCGGCGGTTTCCTGGCCGGCTATCACAAAACGTACGATCCGCTCGAAGCCGCATTGTATGGAGGCGTTTCCGCTTCGTTGAAGTGCGAGGGCAGCGGCCCGTTTTATGGACAGACTGTCCTGCACGGCCTGGGCGAGGCGCGGCTCAGCGCGCTGCGCGAGCTGGTGCGTGAAGTGTGAAATAAAACGTAAAGCGTAAAACGTAAAGCGCCAGCATGCATCCTCAATTGTGTCATCCTGAGGGAACTGAGCCCGTGGCGAAGCCAGGGGCGGTGACCGAAGGATCTGGTTGTGGCCGAAGAGAGATCCATCACCCTGCGGGTACCTTCGGCGGTCGCAGCCTGTCACTTCGTGACAGTCCTTGCTTCCTCACAAGGTCCCGGTGTACTTCGGGAGGATGACACGAATTTCGTAAATCACAAATTATTCCAATGGTTGATATTACCGATCGTCTTCTCCAGCTCGCCGTCCAGATCCAACAGATCCCCGCGCCGACCTTTGAAGAGGCTCAGCGGGCGGCCTTCGTGCGGAATAAATTCCTGGAAGCGAACCTGGCGGACGTCTCGCAGGATGCGCTGGGAAACGTGTATGCGCGCATCGGTGGTGGCACGGGCCTGCCCTTGATCGCCTGCGCACATTTGGATACGGTCTTTCCTTCGGAGACCGATCTGCAGGTCCGGCGCGAGACGGAAAAAATTTACGGGCCGGGACTCGGCGACAACTCGTTGGGTGTGGCAGCTTTGTTCGGTCTCGTCTGGGGATTGCGGGAACAGAAGATCCAATTGCCGGGCGATCTATGGTTGGTGGGGGATGTGGGCGAGGAAGGCCTGGGTGATCTGCGCGGCATGCGCGCAGTGGTCGATCGATTTGGCCCGGATGTGCAGGCCTATCTGATGGTCGAGGGGCTGGCCCTTGGACATGTGTATCACCGCGCCGTCGGTGTGCAGCGCTACCGCATCACCACGCGCACCACCGGCGGGCACTCGTGGTCCGATTACGGGCGGCCTTCCGCCATCCATGAACTGGCCGGGCTGGTGACGAAATTAACCGGATTACATTTACCCGCCCAGCCGCGCACGACATTGAATGTCGGCAAGATCTTGGGCGGCACCACGGTCAATACGATCTCGTCCGAGGCAACGCTTGAGTTGGACTTGCGCTCGGAGGCGCAGGATGCGTTGGCAGACTTGATCGGGGAAGTGGAAGGCCTGCTCGAGGCCGCCCGGCGCGAGGGCGTGGCGATCGAAGCAGAGATCATCAGCCGGCGCCCTCCGGGTCAGTTCCCGGCCGAGCATTCATTGATCCAACTGGCGCTGGAGTGCCTGCGCGAACAGGGACGGGAGGCGACGCTGACGGCCGGCTCCACGGACGCCAACATACCCTTAAGCCGCGGCCTGCCCGCGCTGGTGCTGGGCGTGACCACCGGTGGCGGCGCGCATACCAAAAATGAATTCATAGATGTCCCGCCGATCCGGCAAGGCATGGCGCAGTTGATCAGTTTTGTGAGCAGAGCGTGGGATAAATAAATTTACGATTTACAATTTTTGATTTACGATTGCTGATTGCTGATTGCTGATTGCTGATTGCTGATTGCTGATTGCTGATTGCTGATTTACGGTTGTCGACTATCGAATATCGATTTACGTTTTACGCTTTAGGTTTTACTCCCCGCATTCCCTAGTTCGCGTATCTCCTCCTGATCTCCGGCAGAAAGTACCTATCAAAGAACGCGGCCGCATCATAATCCGGCTGCCAGCCCCATTCGGCGCGGGCCAGTGAGTCATCCACGTCTTCGGGCCACGAATCGACGATGCCCTGGCGGCGCGGATTGGGTTCGAACGTGATCTGTCCCCCGGGAAAGGCTGCCATCGCCCTGTCTCGAAACTCGCCTGCCGTCGGCGCGAAGGCGGTGATGTTATAGACGTTGTGCGAGAGGCTGGCGCGCTTTGCGTCCATCAACAGCAACAGCGATTTGATCGCATCC
>CAYUUJ010000526.1:0-2110 GCA_964447845.1 uncultured Anaerolineaceae bacterium | reverse complement strand
GCTGTTGTGGGGCATTTGCTGTGGCAGTTTCGATTTCAAGGTTTTCTTCCTGGGATGCGTCATCGTCGCTGGAATCTACGGCGGGCTGACTGTGGGCCGCAAAATCCTGGTGGTACAGGCGCTGCCGGGGGTTGTGGCGCTGGTGTTGGTTTTACTCGCTGGCCGCTAAAATGCCGAAGGTCACCAATTTTCATTCAGAAAGGATACGTTCAATATGTTAAATCTAAATTCGGTCATGATAGGAACGAAACAACTCGAAACATTAGCAACCTTCTATGAAAAGGTCTTTGAAAAGCCAGCGGACATGCTTGATCGTGAGAATGGTTTCTTTGGATGGCAGGTTGGAACTGCTTTTCTGTCCGTTTTGGAGCATTCTGAAATGGGCGGCAACACAAAAGATCCCGGGCGCGTAATGATTAATTTTGAAACCGCTCAGGTCAAAGAGGAATTTGAGAGAATTAAGGCTATCGGTGCCGCAGTTATCAGAGAACCTTATGAAATGGAAGGCGCGTGGATTGCGACACTGGCTGATCCGGATGGAAACTACTTTCAATTGCTGACTCCGATGTGACCGTAGTTGTTTTGCTGGCTTCACTTCTTTTACGCCAGCTCAAGTCATTCCTCCAAGCCGCCTCACACGAGGCGGCTTTTTTTAATATGTGTTCACGTTGTACCCTTTAGGGTATCTGTGGTTTAATCAAATCATGCAAATCGACATTATCGGTGTTCCAATTGATCTGGGTGCAGACCGGCGCGGGGTGGATATGGGCCCCAGCGCGATCCGCTATGCGCGGCTTCGGCAGCGGTTGGAAGCGCTTGGCTACGAGGTGGAAGACAAAGGCAACCTGGAAGTTCCGATCGCCGAGATGTGCAGCATTAGTGAGCCGAAACTCAAATATATCGATTGTATTGTCCCGATGGCGCGCCGGGCAGCGGGAGCGGTTGCCACCTCCCTGCAGGCCGGGCGTTTCCCGCTCGTGCTCGGAGGGGACCACAGCATTGCGCTGGGTTCGATTCGCGGCGCGGCAAAAATCAAAAAGCTGGGTGTGATCTGGATCGATGCCCACGCCGATTTCAACACACCCGAAACCACGCCATCGGGCAATATTCACGGCATGCCGCTGGCCGCGCTGTGCGGACTCGGCGACCCGCGGCTTGTCCAGTTGTGGGACGAAACCATTCCGGCTGTCGACCCGCAGCGCGTGGCCATCGTGGGTGCGCGCGACCTGGACCCCGGCGAAAAGAAAAACTTGCATGAAGCAGGCATGCTGGTTTTGAGCATGGAACAGATCGACCGCATGGGAATGTTTCAGGCGATGGAAAAAGCCATCGCACACATTGCGCGCGACACCGACGGTATCTATCTGTCTTTTGACGTGGATGCGCTCGACCCGCGCTATGCCCCCGGTGTCGGGACTCCGGTTCCGGGTGGCCTGACCTACCGCGAGGCACATCTGGCCTGCGAGCTGGTCGCAGAAACGGGCAAACTGATCGGCATGGATATGGTCGAAGTTAATCCGATCCTTGACACACAAAACCAGACGGCTGAAATCGCGGTTGCCCTGAGCCTCTCGGCCCTTGGGAAGCGAGTCTGGGGAGATTAGCCTGATTTAGTGAGGTAAATGTAAGGTTGCGGATTTTCAAAGAGAGGTAGAATATTCGTATGCAAGCAGGTCCTATTCTCGTCGTAGAAGACGTCCCAAACGTTTTAGAGTTACTTGAAGTCACGCTGCGCTTCAAGGGCTATCATGTTATCAGTGCCCACAATGGCGTTGAAGGGCTGGAGAAGGTCGAAAGCGCGCAGCCGGCTTTGATCATCACTGACATTCTCATGCCGCTCATGGACGGATATGCTTTTGTGCATAACCTGCGGCTTAACCCCGAGACACGCAGTATCCCGGTTATTTTCCTTTCAGCGACGTATGTGACGCCGGAAGATAAGAGCTTTGCGATGAGCCTGGGCGCCACGCGTTTTATGGAAAAGCCAATCGACACTGAAGATTTCCTGCTGACGATTGCCGAGATTCTCACGCAAGGCCCGATTACTACTCCCATACCGCTCAATACGCGCGAGTTTTACCATGGCTACCGCGATCGCCTGGAACACAAA
>CAYUUJ010000525.1:0-2111 GCA_964447845.1 uncultured Anaerolineaceae bacterium | reverse complement strand
TGGCTGGGAACCTCTGTGCGGCTCGTGCATATCGCAGATGACTACAAACGCATGGTCAGTCCCGATTATGCGATCAACTCGGATGATCACACCGGTTTCGCGGATGGCTACCCGATCTTACTGCTTTCCGAGGAGTCGCTGGCCGACCTTAACTCACGACTTGAAGCACCCCTACCGATGAACCGCTTTCGGCCGAACATCGTCGTGCGCGGTTGTGAGCCATTCGCCGAAGACAATTGGAAACGCATTCGCATCGGCAATGTGGAGCTGGCCGTGGTCAAGCCGTGTGCGCGCTGTATGGTTACCATGCTCGACAAGGAAACCCTGGAAACCGGAAAAGAACCGCTGAAAACCCTGGCTACCTACCGCAAGCGCGGCGGCGCGGTCATGTTTGGGCAAAATGTCATTCCAATCAACGAAGGCAGGCTCGAGATCGGTATGAGCGTGGATATTCTGGAGTGAATCAACAAATTCTGGTCGACATGTTGGGCTGGATCGGCACTGCGCTCATCCTGTTGGCTTATCTTCTGGTCTCACTCAAAAAAGTCGAAGGTGACTCCGCTCTCTACCAGGGCTTGAACATTACTGCGAGTGTTTTACTTGTCATCAACACACTTTACTGGCACGCTTTTCCGTCCCTGGTCGTCAATGCAGCCTGGATCGTGATCGGTCTGATTACGCTGGGGCGCAAACGATTCGCCAGGTAATATCCCTGCAATGATATCCAGACGAGACCTTCTGAAATTATCCGGCGCGACCTTGCTGGCTGCGTCCTTTCCGGGTAGATTGATAGCGCTCAACGCCGACCCCGGGCTTGTTACCGCTCAAGATGCAGTTTCCGCCCCTTTGATCTGGCGCGGCAGCCCGCACCACCGCTACGTCGCCCTGACCTATGACGATTGTTATCTCGTCAAACGCATGCAGGATCTTGAAGATCTGCTGGCGCAATATCCCGAGTTCAAGATCACTTTATTTCCGGTGGGTGTCGCGCTGCTAAGCAACGAATCCAAAGACCCCGGAATATGGAAAAGATTCTTCGAAAAGGGCCACGAGATCGGATATCACTCCTGGGACCATACCAATATCGGCGTGATGTCCCCCGAGTCCGCGCTGGCGGATTTTGACCGCTGGATGGAGGCATTGAACCAGGTGATGGGATTCCAACCCACAGTGCATTTTGGCCGACCTCCCTTCGGTGTGTTGAGTTATTCTTTCGACGTGTTGTGCAAAATGCGCGGACTGGTTAATACCATGTGGTCGACCGGCTGGGGCGGTGAATTGGAGGTCGGTCTGAACGCGGCTAAAAAATCCCGGAATGGGGACATCGTGCTGCTGCACATCCGTACACAGGATTACGACACCAGCCTCCAGGCTTATCCTTGGATGATGGAGAATGGCTGGGGGGCTGTAACGCTCACGAAATTATATGATGATCTATTGATGGATCAAAACGAATCGGAGGGTTGCGATATCGAGGTGGGTTCGGCGCTGACGCGTGCGTGTATTGAATAGTTTTACGCCGGAGACGCGCAGGGCGCGAATTTCTTCATCCTCAAGCTTCGCGTTCTTATCTTCTTCGAGCTTCACATTTAGATCAATGCCTGAGCATATTTATCTGCGAATAACGCAGGTGTTCCACCTGTATGCCAGAACAAGACCGTCTCATCCTTGATAAAAAAACCCTTGCGGATCAGATCGATCATGCCAGCCGCAGCTCGACCCGTGTAGACCGGATCGATTAGCAATCCTTCATTTTGGGCGAACAACTGGATGGCCTCGCGATCCCCATCCGTCAGGACGCCATATCCCGCAGCACAGTAATCCGCATTGACAGGCACTTCATCCGCCAGGAATTTTATGCGCGATCCGAACTTGCGCGATGTTTCCGTCGCCAACGCCGCCACGTGATGTTGCAACTTGCGCTGTGGCTCATCCACGCTGATGCCAAGGATTTTTGATCGGCACTGAAAGATGCGTGCTCCCAGCACCATTCCAGCCTGAGTCCCGCCGGATGAGGACGGAAACACGATCCAGTCTGCTTCCACGTTTTGCTCTACAAATTCCTGCATCGCAAATGTATACCCAAGAGCGCCTGTGGGATTGGATCCGCC
>CAYUUJ010000524.1:0-2126 GCA_964447845.1 uncultured Anaerolineaceae bacterium | reverse complement strand
CGATCACCATGACGATCGGGAATATCGGATACAACCAGACGGCGATCACAAAATTCCAGGCTTCCTGCGTCACGCCGGAGTCAAAGGCCATCACGGACAATCCCGCCACGAGCAACCAGATCCCCAGCGATCCCAGCATGAGCAGTTGAGAGACGATCATCCAGATCAATAAAGCTTTGCGCGGCTTGGGTTTATCTGAGGTTTCAGACATCATCATCTCCGGCGAGAAATTTAGTTGTTTCGTAAAGTAGCCCAAAATACCTGAGGGCGACGATTCGTCGCCCCTACGTTTGAACGTTTGCGCCGTGACTTGAAATACTTAATTGGAATACGCGCGCCGTGAGCCCTGACTCTGCGAACACACGCTTCATTTCGTCACCGATCGTTGATCCCTGCTGCGCCGAGAACGCGATCAAGCTCGGGCCCGCGCCCGATAACGCAACGGCCGCGGCGCCGACCTCTTTCGCGGCGTCCATGGCTGCCTGCCCGCCGGGAATAAGCGGCAATCGATAGGGTTGATGCAGTGTATCGGTCATAGCCTGGCCGAGCAGATCGAGGTCGCCGGTGCGGAAGGCTTCTGTCACCAGCACGGCGCGGCTGATGTTGTGGATCGCGTCCCTCAGCGTGATCTGCTTCGGCAGCGCGGCGCGTGCTTCGCGCGTGGAGAAATGGAAATCAGGGACGACCACGGTGACATGTAGGGGCGGGGTTTTCCCGCCCGGGTTGGACGAACCAGCCTCGACGGGAATGGAACGCGCAATCACCTTATCCCCATCCATGGTCGAGACGGTTAATCCGCCCAACAACGCGGGCGCGACATTATCCGAATGA
This sequence comes from uncultured Anaerolineaceae bacterium, assembly GCA_964447845.1. GTDB lineage: Bacteria > Chloroflexota > Anaerolineae > Anaerolineales > Villigracilaceae > DASXQN01. The sequence goes on along the minus strand of CAYUUJ010000524.1, from coordinate 1,295 downwards.
CCTTCGATCTCGATAGCCAGACTCAATATTTCATCTTGCGAGAGCGGCGTACCGAGCCAGGTGTTCGCGCCCAGCAGACCGGTCAGTGTGGCCGCGGCAGAAGACCCAAGCCCCGAGCCGAACGGGATGCGATTGAGGCAGGCTACCTGAATGGGCTCAAGGGTTTTACCTGTTATTTCGGCGAGACGCTGCGCGGCGCGCAGGATCAGGTTCTCGCGCGGCTGCGGGACCCGGTCTACACCTTCGCCTGTAACCTGAACGGAAAATTCTTCCGCTGTTGAAAAAGTCGATTCATTCCACAGGTCGAGGGCCAGGCCCAGGGTATCGAAACCCGGGCCGAGGTTGGCGGTGGTGGCGGGGACTTTGATAACAATTTTCATATGGCACAAATACCTCTAAACACGAAGGTCACGAAGGAACACAAAGGAACGCGCATTTTCCCTTCGTGTACTTAGTGTCCTTTGTTTTCAAACAATTAATTCAGAATAATTTCTTCCAACGCGTCCAGTCGCGGCGGGACGATGCGCGGTTTATCCATGTCCTTGGTGACAATATCCGGGTCCTTCAATCCATGTCCGGTGCAGACCGCCACGATGCGTTTCTGTTCGGGATTCAATGTGCCGTTGGCGATCTCGATCGCAAGCCCGGCCAGCCCGGCGGCGGAGGCCGGTTCCACCCAGATCCCTTCGAGCGAAGCCAGAAGTTTTTGCATATCCAGGATCTGCTCATCCGTGGCGGCGATGATGCGGCCATGTGACTCTTCGGCGGCCTCCAGCGCCTGCTCGCCGCGCGCCGGTTTGCCGATGCGGATGGCGGTGGCGACCGTCTCAGGGTTATCGACCGGGTGACCCAGCACCAGCGGCGCAGCGCCGGCGGCCTGCACGCCCAGCATCTGCGGCAGCCCGCTGGCCTTCAATTCATTGTATTGTTTGAACCCCGCCCAATAGGATGTGATGTTGCCCGCGTTGCCCACCGGCAGGCACAACCAATCCGGTGCGGCTCCCAGCACATCACAGATCTCGAACGCGGCGGTCTTCTGTCCCTCCACGCGATATGGGTTGATCGAATTGACGAGACAGATCGGATGCTTGTTCGTGATTTGGATCACCATGGTCAACGCGTCGTCGAAGGACCCGTCGATCTGAATGACCTGCGCACCGTAGGCCGCCGCGCCGGCCAGTTTCCCAGCCGCCACCTTGCCTTGCGGGATCAGCACGATCGACTTCATGCCGGCTCGCGCGGCATACGCTGCAGCCGAGGCCGCCGTGTTGCCGGTCGAGGCGCAGATGACACTC
>CAYUUJ010000523.1:0-2135 GCA_964447845.1 uncultured Anaerolineaceae bacterium | reverse complement strand
GCCACAACCCGCGCCGACATTCACGCCGGTACCGACAGTCCGCGTGGACCAGAGACAATTTCCTCCACCCCCTGAAGTACAAATGCCGGCCATCGGCGGCGGCGGTTTTATTCCGGCCCATCTAACCAACCCACTGACTGGCCTGGCATTTTCAGACCCGGCCCTGGCCGAACGCCGGCCCATGGCCATCAAGATCACAAACTCACCGGATTACGTCCGTCCCCAATCCGGGTTAAGCCTGGCGGACGTCGTCTACGAGTATTACATCGAATGGGGGGATACACGGTTTATCGCGGTATTCTATGGCAACGACGCCGAGATGGTCGGTCCGGTCCGCTCGGGTAGATTTTTCGACGAGCATATCCTGCGCATGTATCATGCCTACCTGGTTTATAAATTTTCCGATCCGCGCGAAAAGGAATATTTTTACAGCAGTGATTTTGCCAGCTACCTGGTGGTGCCCGGTTTCAGCTCCTGCCCGCCGTTCCTGGTGGGAAAATACGCGCGCGATTCGTACAACAATATTTTTTTCAACACCATAAAATTTGGTGAATGCCTCGCTAATAATGGTCAGGATAATTCCCGGCAGGCATTGCACGGCGGTTTTTTCAGCCAGCTGGCGCCCACAGGCGCGCTGGTCGTCAACCGTGTCTACACCAGATACTCAGCCTACAGCTACAATTATTGGGAGTACGACCCCGCCACCCACAAATATTTCCGCTATCAGGAATCGCAGGACAATGTCAAAAGACTCCTGCCGGCCTACGCACCGTTGATGGACGCCCTGACCGGCCTGCCTGTGACGGCGGACAATGTCATCGTTGCTTTCGTCCCGCATATCTTTGCCAATGAGAATCAAGCCGAGGATGAGGTTTATCACATTGATCCGATCGATTCGGGGCAAGCCTTTGTTTTCCGGGACGGTTTTGCGTATCCCGCACGCTGGTATCGCACCGACATCGACCAGCCATTATTGGTCACCAGCCTCAGCGGCGCCCCGATCTATCTAAAGCCCGGACGCACGTTTTATCAGGTGATCGGTGAAAGCTCCTCCTATTCGCAGAACGGCACCGATTGGTCATTCACCTTTCAAACTCCATGAGAGGATTTCATGAACGATAAAGTCCGGATCGAAAAAGACTCGCTCGGGGAAGTGCGTGTTCCCGCGGATGCCTTATACGGCGCGCAAACCCAGCGCGCCGTGGAGAACTTTTCGATCTCGGGCTTGCGCCCCTGGCGCGCTTTCATCTGGTCGATCGCGGCGGTCAAACTATGTGCCGCCTCGGTTAACCAGGACTTGGGGATGCTGGACCGTGAACGGGCAAACGCCATTATCCAGGCCGCCCGTGAAGTCATGGAAGGCAAGTGGGATACGCAGTTCGTGATCGATCCCTTTCAAGCTGGCGCGGGCACGAGTCATAACATGAATGCCAATGAAATGATCGCAAATCGCGCCACGCAGATATTAGGTGGCAAACTGGGTGAATACCGCGTGCACCCCAACGATCATGTCAACATGGCGCAATCCACCAATGACGTCATCCCGACTGCCATCCGCTTGGGCTGTCTGTGGCGGCTGGACGAATTGCTGACCGTGCTCGATCACCTGGCTTCCGCGCTGGAGGTCAAGGTGGTCGAATTCGATGACATTGTGAAATCCGGCCGAACGCACTTGCAGGATGCAGTGCCGGTTCGGCTTGGACAGGAATTCGGTGCCTATGCCAAAGCCGTGCGCCGGGATGCGGAACGGATCGCGCGGTCGGCAGAGGGGTTGAGGCGGCTGGGGATCGGCGGAACAGCTGTCGGGTCCGGCCTGAACGCTCATCCTCAATATCATGCGTTGATGGTCAGGAAATTATCGGAATCGACTGGAATCAAGCTGCTTGAGTCGGACGACTTGTTCGAGTCGATGCAGTCCATGGCGGACCCGGTGGATTTTTCAGCCTCATTACGGACGCTGGCTATTACGCTCATTCGGATCGCCAACGATTTTCGGTTGCTGGCCTCCGGTCCCGCCACGGGACTGGATGAGATTCGCCTGCCTGCCGTACAGCCGGGTTCCTCGATCATGCCGGGAAAGGTGAATCCCGTACTAGCCGAGATGTTGGATCAGGCCATGTTCCATATCGTGGGCT
>CAYUUJ010000522.1:0-2137 GCA_964447845.1 uncultured Anaerolineaceae bacterium | reverse complement strand
GGGACCTATCGCCTTGATTACTACGCACAGCTTAGACCGCTTCTGGCCATCGGCAAAGGCGACGTTGGCGGACATTCGGCCTTACTCAAGAGAATTGTCGGACATGCCGGAAAGTTGGCAGACAATGGCTGACGTGATCAATTGCGAGGAATTTTTAGAGCTTCGCAGAATTGCTCAACATATACAGTTCAGCGGTGATTGTTGGTTATGGACGGGAGCACGCTTAGAAAACGGTTATGGGGCGACCAAGTTTCATCGCTCACGGAAAAGTAGTGTAGCCCACCGAGTTATTTACGAACTGTTCTCGGGGCACACTCAGCAAGATTGCGTTCTTGATCATCTCTGCGAAGTCAAACATTGCGTGAACCCACGACACCTGCAATCCGTTTCCAATTCGCTGAATTTGCGGCGAGCACTACGAGATCAAGAATGGCCTGGAGAGGTTCACTGATGGCACCCTTGTTTGACCTCAGCGAACTCCTCACGCCGCGCGAGTTGTCTCACAAACTGAAAGTGTCCGAACGCACCATCTACCGGGAGCAGGCCGAGGGCCACCTACCAGGCCGGCTGGTACGCGGCAAGCTCCGCTTCCATTGGCCGGAGGTGGTGAAGGCGTTACCTCGGGCGCCGGTGAGACAGCCGATGAACAGGACTGGGATCACGAGAGGGTCGCTGGATCTGGTCGCCGCCTTAAAGGCACGGGCGAAGTATTGGGGAGCGAGACGATGACCCCGCGCACCTGGACCTCACGCAACGCCGAGGATCAGTGGTACCGCGGACCATACAAAATCCAATGGTACGACCGCACGCTGAGTCACGAGGCGGGCTATCACGCCTATGTGATTCGTACCGGGGATACCTGCTGGGGGTATTACGTCGATCCCAAGACCACGCAGTATCGGACGCTCACAGAAGCCAAGCGAGCCTGTGTGGTCCATGCCGCCCTGGGGCTGGAGAAGCGGAACGGGAAGAGGAGGACGCCGTGAAAATTGTGAGTGCAATTCTGACCGTCATGGTGACCATACCGATTTGGTTTTATCTCCTCTATAAGATTTTACAAGCAGTGAACGCCAGCGAACTGACGTGGTTTCTCTTCTGGATCTACGTCCCGGTCATTATTCTGGTGAGCCTGCTCAAATTCATTATCGACGATCAAGGAAAGAAACCATGAGCCATTCTTCAACCTGGCAAGCCCATCGAGACAAAGGCTGCGACAAATACTGTTGGTATTGTGAGAACCCTCAACGTGGTTCAACCGCCTGGAGACTCTTCGCTCGTAGCGTTCCTGGTCGTCTAAAGATTGGCAAGGCGGCGATGCGAGCGGCGAAGAGACTGAAAGTAAAGATCCTGAAACGTTTGCAAGGAAAGAAGGTGTCCCCATGATCCGCCTCCTCCTAATAGCCTTGCTGTTGATCACAGGCGGCTGCCTGCACGAGATCAAAATTATTCCCTATTGTGAGGGTACGCCAGCGAAAACGTATCCGTGTATTTCCCCCTGCAAGGTGAAGGTCTTTGCCGCGGTGCCAACTGAAGAGCTGATCCCGAATGCCATCGTCATCAAGGACCATCTTGGCATTACCAGATGCCAGGCCGTCAGTTAACCAAGGAGCCATTATGAAACTTTCTCTTGCCATTCGATTAGGAGCGATGATGTTGCCGAAAAGTGATTCGTATCTTGAGGGCTTTCCACCCGCCGCCTGTTGTGCGGTAGGTGGGGCTGCACTGGCCGTTGGGTATAGACAAGGCAAGGACGGCACTCTGCATATCTTTGCTTCAGATCGATGGCCCATTCTGAAAACCATCGTGCGGCATCCAATCGAAAAGCGCGATGGTCCGCTCGAAAACATTATTAACGGATTGAATTATTCCCATTGCTTTGGCTGGACCCGCGAACGCATCGCCGACTGGATAGCCACCATCGAGCCGCAGGACGTGCCGGTAGAGATAGCAGAAGTGTGCCAGGAGGTGGCCGGATGACGCAATTTTACTATGACCCCCGGTTCCGCTGCTGGCTGATCAAATGCTGTCGCTGCCTGTCGTGGAAGGTGTACGTCTACGAGACTCCCGACGGCGATCGATGCCACAGCTGCCTACGGCTGGAGCAGCCGAGAAGGGCGGCATGAGCGGCTTGGTGACC
>CAYUUJ010000521.1:0-2143 GCA_964447845.1 uncultured Anaerolineaceae bacterium | reverse complement strand
GCGCCGCCAGCCGTTCGATCTCCTGCACGGATTGGATGCGCCACCAGATGAGCTGCGCGCCGAGCCGGGCCAGCGCCTCGTCCCAGACGCCCAACTGGTTTCCATCCCCGTTCCGTTCATTCAAGGCTTTGAGCAATGCGTTGCGCTGACTGAGCGCTTGTGTGTATTCGTTCAGCACGCGCGTATACGCAGGGATGGCCTGCGCGAGGGCCAGATTAAGATACCGGCGCCGGTCCTCGGGAGCGGCCTCGATGATCTGGGACATCTGCGGCACGAAGATCACGGCGTTGAAATGACCGATCACATCGTTTACGTTCCGCTTGACGCCATCCAGCAGCACCTCTTTGCGCAGACGCTGGCCGTTGACACCGGTCGGTTCCAGGATCAGGCGCGCTTCCAGTTTGTGATCGCCCTTGCCGCGTTTATATTCGGCTACCACGCGCGCCACCGCCAGCGGCTCGCGGCCGGCGATGAAGTTGACGATCTGCCGGTCGCTATGGGTTTGGAAGGATGTGAAGGCGGCCAGAAAATAGATCGCTTCCAGCACGCTGGTCTTGCCCTGCGCGTTGCGGCCCACCAGCAAGGAAACCCGCCGAGGCAGGTCCAGATCCAGGCGGGCAAAGTTGCGGAAGTTCGTTAGTGAAAGATGTTTGAGGTACATGGTTACTGCACGTCATTGCGAGGAGGCCGTGGTCTGTAGGGGCGAGGTCCTCTCGCCCCGGCGACGAAGCAATCTCTTCATTAGCCCTGAGATTGCCACGTCGCCCCGGTCTCGGCCAAGGGCCTCGACCTCAGGCTCCTCGCAATGACATTTCTAATTCACACTTCGTTCTCAACATTGGCATCCTCCGCCTGCGGCTGCCAGACGCGCGTGGCGCGGTCGGGAAAGAGCACACCGTTCAGATGATCGATCTCGTGCTGGAAGATGCGCGCCAGCCAACCCTGCGGCTTGTACCGGACCGGATTGCCATATCGGTTCTGGCCTTTGACATGCACCCAGGAATGACGCTCCACCTCGCCCACCACGCCGGGGATCGAGAGGCAACCCTCCACACCCAGCTCGGTCTCTTCAGACTGCTTCACGATCTCGGGATTGACCAGGATGTACAGTTTCGGTTTGACTTCCTTAACTTCCTCGCCCTCCCCGGCTTCCTCCACGTCCGGCTCTTCCGCATATTCGATCACGATCACACGCTGAGGAACGCTCACCTGCGGCGCGGCCAGACCCACGCCGGGCGCCTCGCGCATGGTTTCGATCATGTCATTCACTAGCGTTTGCAGATTTTGGTCGAAGGTGGTAACGGTCCGGGCCTTGCGCCTCAGGATCGGGTCCGGAAGAGATGCGATGGTCCTCAATGTCATTGTGATTCCCTCGATGAAAGTCCACCGATTTTACTCGTTTTTATGATCGCCGTTGGATGGCTCGAGTGGAGGGCGCGGCGATCCATCGAACTCATCCGCGTTCTCATGATAGGCCACCAGCCAATCCGCCACGCGTTCGCGTTCGGCCTTGACCTTTGTCTCGTTGGCCTTGGACAGGCGCGACATGCGGCGGCGGTCGATATCGGACTGCACCGTGGCCGGATCAAACACATCCTCGAACGACAGCTTCGCTCCGCCGACAGTGATATGCACCGTGCCGAAATTAAACAAGTTGCCGATCAGCCCGATCCGCTCGTATTCCGTGCTGAGGATATTTTCAAGCGGCGCGGCCCGGCGCTCTTCAGTGCCGAAAGGCTTGCGGTCAATGTCCACGATCTGGTCCTGCGTCACCTGGAATGTGTCGTTGCTCCAATCCGAGATCTGATAGATCAGCCATAACAGGAACGGCACCATGACGATCGGCAGTGCCATGAAGAGTGTGTCCACGGTCAAGCCTGCCGGAGTACTTTGAAAAAAAGTCAGCTCGGGTGAGGCAGCCACCCGGAATATACGCGCCATCCACAAGCCCAGCAGACCGACCAGGAATGCAGCCGGCAGCCAGGTCTGTTGGAGCAGCACGATCCAATGCTTGTGATAGATGACCGTGTCTCCGATCTCGTAACGGAACTTGAGGGTGTTGGAGGCCATGATCTTAACCAGAAGTTCGCGCAGGCCGAACGCTGCTCTAGGCGCCTTTACTTCCGACTCTTCCTCAGGGGAG
>CAYUUJ010000520.1:0-2145 GCA_964447845.1 uncultured Anaerolineaceae bacterium | reverse complement strand
ACGCGGCGGCTGTTTTCATTGATGGATTCCTGTGCCGCGGTTCGGTATTCGTGCAGGCGGGCGCGGATTGATTCCATGCGCGCCGTGAATAACCGGATAAGCTCCTCGTTCGTTAGACCGTGCGCGAAAAATACCTGAATGAGCCACGGCTCACGCGCCGATTCGAGGGGCAGGGGAGTCTGCAACCACGCATGCAGCCGCGCGCGACCTGCTTCCGTGATGCGAAACTCCTTGCGATTAGGCTTGCCTTCCTGCGGAATGACCTGTACATCGACCAGACCGTCTTTTTGAAGCGTTTCCAGCGTCTTATAAATGTGGCTCTGGGTTGCGGACCAGAAATGCGCCAGGGATTGGTCGAAATATTTTTTCAGGTCATACCCGGACATGGGCTGGTAACTGAGAAAACCTAGAACAGCATATTCGAGAGACATAGTTCTCCAAATGGCATAGCATAATAATTGAAAGTCAGATTTTTAACCACCAAGGCACAAAGTCTCAAAGGCACTAAAGTAAAAATTTTTGACGTGGTGCCCTAGTGACTTCGTGGTAAACCTTAATTAACTTTCTTACAATGCCGGTAGTTGAGGTTTCAGCACCATCAAGACGACTGCGGCGGCAGGCGTTAGCAAGGCCACTGCTCCCCAGATCTCCCAGACGCGGACCAGCTTATGGTATTGCTCCCAATCCAGTTTGTCCGTATTGCCGGCGGCGCGCGCTAATTTAGCGATTTGCACCTGGAGCGGCGCTACCTGGATGCCGAACGCCAGGCCAGAGATGATGAAAAGCACGATCGACCACAATATCCAACCGGTGCCCAATATCGGAAATTTGCCTATGATCGCGGCGCCGAAGCCGGCCCCCAGGATAACAAAGATGCTGGGCATGGTAAACCACCGGTCGCTGCGGGTGATGCCCTCGAAGGCGTGGGCGATAATTTTAGGGTCTCGGGTTCCTTCAGCGTGGAATTTCCAAAACAAGCCCGTTATGATGTTACCGAGGAAGAGGATGACAGCGATGATGTGCAGGAGTTTGAAAAGCAAGTACATGGTCGTTTTCCTTTCAGGGAAGACAGGGGTTCTTGATTACTTATTTATATATCTATATACTCATATTACTATATAGATATATGGTTGTCAAGGGAACAGCCGAATTTGCCCGGTGGTAAAATCAAATCGAATTTGAAAATAAGCGGAGAAATTCATGCCTGAACCTGTCATCATCGACGCGTTGCGCACGCCGATCGGCGCATTGGGGGGAGTGCTGGCAAGCGTCCGCCCGGACGATCTGGCCGCGTTGGTGATAAAAGCCATTGTTGATAGAAATAAATTTGATCCGGACCTGGTGGAGGAAGTTTATTTGGGATGTGCCAACCAGGCTGGAGAAGATAATCGCGACGTGGCCCGCATGGCTGCACTTCTGGCGGGGCTGCCGGTCAGTGTCGGCGGAGTGACCGTTAACCGTTTGTGTGCCTCGGGGCTGAACGCGGTCAATCTGGCGGCGCGTGCCATCCGCGCCGGCGAGGGGGAGGTCTATATCGCAGGCGGCGTGGAATCGATGAGCCGCGCTCCATATTCTCTTCCCAAAGTAGAAGCTGCATATTCGTTCGGCAATCTGACAGCCTGGGACACAACCCTCGGTTGGCGGTATCCCAACCCAAAGATGAAAGAAATGTATGGCACCGAGTCAATGGGCGAGACCGCAGAGAATATCGCCCAGGAACGGCCACACATCACACGCGAGCTGCAGGATAAATTCGCGCTGCGTTCTCACCAGCGCGCGCTGGCCGCGATCGATTCCGGTAAGTTTGCAGAGGAGATCCTGCCGGTTCCGATCCCGCAGAAAAAGGGCGGAACCGTCATTGTGACCACGGACGAGCGTCCGCGGCGCGATACATCGCTCGAGTCGCTGGCCAAACTCAAGCCGGCTTTCCGTACCGAAGGGGGAACTGTCACGGCCGGGAATTCGTCTGGATTAAATGACGGCGCGGCAGTTCTGCTTATGATGAGCGACTCGAAGGCGAATGAACTGGGCTTGAAGCCGATCGCCCGCGTAATTGCCTCGGCTGCTGCCGGCGTCGAGCCGCGCGTTATGGGGTACGGACCCATCCCAGCCACCCGTAAGGCGCTCCAGCGTGCAAATATGAAG
>CAYUUJ010000519.1:0-2201 GCA_964447845.1 uncultured Anaerolineaceae bacterium | reverse complement strand
AAAGATCCCTTCAAAGCGGGCGGAATTGTTTATCGGCAACGCAGGCACCGCGGCGCGGTTTTTATCCGCCTTGCTCACACTGGGCGAGGGCGAATTTATCCTGGACGGGGACGCGCGCATGCGGGAACGACCGATCGGTGACCTGGTCTCAGGGTTGACTGCGCTGGGGGCAAATGTTTCAGCCTCTCCGTCTAATTGCCCGCCGATAAGAATAATCGCTTCCGGCTTAAGTGGCGGGAAGACCTCCGTGGCGGGGGATGTTTCAAGTCAGTTTTTATCCGCATTGTTGATGATCGCACCTTATGCCAAATCTCCGGTTGAGATCCATGTCTCAAGCGAATTAAACTCCAAGCCGTATGTGGATATGACCCTGGCAGTCATGTCTGATTTCGGAATCCACGTTCAGCGCGCCGGTTATCTGAGATTCGCCATCCAACCTGCCCAGTACCAGGCGCAGGAAATCTATCCGATCGAATCGGATGCCTCCGCCGCATCCTATTTTTTCGCCGCTCCCGCGATCCTGGGAGGAGTGCTGCGCGTAGACAACATATCTCGCCGATCGAACCAGGGTGATATCCGATTCCTGGAGGTGCTCGAGCGAATAGGATGCTCGGTTTCGGAAGGTCACGATTACATTGAAGTCGCCAGCAATTCATCATTGGAGGGCGTGGATGTGGATCTGCGGGACATGCCCGATACAGCCCAGACCCTGGCAGTCATAGCTCCATTCGCCTCCACGCCTACCCGGATACGCGGCATTGCCTCGGCCCGGGCCAAGGAGTCAGATAGGATCGCGGATACTTGTACAGAGCTTGCCCGCCTGGGTGTAAAGGTGGAGGAACACTCCGATGGCATGACCATCTATCCGTGCGAGTCCCTACGTCCGGCCGTTATTCAGACCTATAACGATCACCGCATGGCGATGGCTTTTTCCTTGATTGGCTTGCGCGTCCCCGGTGTCACCATCGAAAACCCAGGTTGTGTCGCGAAAACCTTCCCGAATTTCTTCGAAGTATTGGAAACATTACGTTGATGCAATCTTCAGCTCTGCAAACGGTTCAGCTTGGCTTGATCGGCTTTCCCCTCGGGCACAGCCTGTCTCCAAATCTTCACGCTGCCGCGCTCCGGCAATGTGGATTGACAGGAGATTATTCCCTCTTTCCGGTTTCGCCGGAGGATGACGAAAGCCTTGAAGGATTGTTGAGTCGCGTACGCTCCGGCGAAATCATGGGTCTCAACGTTACGATTCCCCACAAACAAAAAGTGATCCCTTTGATGGATGAACTAACTCATACTGCAAGGTCCATAGGGGCGGTGAACACGATCTATGTGCGGGATGGGAAGTTGATCGGAGACAATACGGATGCGGCCGGCTTTCTGGCGGACCTGGAACGCGTTCTCGGTCCGCTATCCTTCAGCCTTCAACGCTCGGCTTTGGTGCTCGGTGCTGGCGGATCTGCACGAGCCGTTGTGTATGCCCTTATTCAATCTGGTTGGAATGTTACTGTTGCCGCCCGGCGAATTGAACAGGCTAAAAAGCTGGCTGAGCAGTTTGGTGGCGTTGAAGTTCAGGAATACAACCTGGGAGCATTTCAACATTCAAACGCTCAACTGATCGTCAACACCACACCGGTTGGCATGTCACCGGATACGAATGTCTCTCCCTGGCCGGATGACCAGCCCTTTCCGAAAGAGGCGGTCGTTTACGACCTGATCTATAATCCGCGTGAAACGTTGCTGGTAAAACAGGCTCGGGCTGCAGGGTTACAGGCTGCCACCGGATTGGGCATGCTTGTGGAGCAAGCGGCGCTGGCGTTTGAGCTGTGGACGGGGCGCAATGTCTCACGCGCTGTCCTGTTCGACGCCGTCGATCAAACCGACTACTGACCACCCACCACTGACAACTGACAACCAACAACCGATTATTGGAGATTTTATGCTGCGTTTTCTGACTGCTGGAGAATCACACGGCCCATTTTTGACGGCCATCCTGGACGGCATGCCCGCCGGACTGTCGCTGGACGCGTCGATCATCGACCCTGAGCTGGCGCGCCGTCAAAAAGGCTATGGCGCGGGCGGACGGATGAAGATCGAGAAGGACGCGGTCGAGATCCTGGGTGGAGTGATGGCGGGAGAGACTACTGGTGCTCCGATCTCATTGTCAGTCCAGAATATCGACCACGTGAAATGGAAGGGCAAAT
>CAYUUJ010000518.1:0-2205 GCA_964447845.1 uncultured Anaerolineaceae bacterium | reverse complement strand
GGGCGAGGCATGCCTCGCCCCTACTCGGTTAATTAACTTCCTTCTCAGCCACGCTGAGCGCCTCTTCGAAAACCGTCAGGCCCTCATCGATTTCCTTCTTTGAAATACTGAGCGGCGGTGCGATACGGATCACATTGCGCGCACAACCAAGCAGGAGCAGACCGCGCTCGAAAGCCAGGTCCACGACTCGATCGCGTAACTCATCGGCGTATTCCTTGCTGCGCTTGTCCTTGACGAATTCCACGCCGATCATCAAGCCCAGGCCGCGCACCTCTCCGATGCTGGAATGCCGCGCCGCGATCTCCTGCAAGGCGTCCAGCGTATATTGCCCGACCTCTGCTGCATTGGCGAGATACCCCTCATCGATCAGCTCCATGGTGGCCACTGCGGCCGCGCAGGCGATCGGGTTGCCTCCATAGGTATTGCCGTGGGTGCCGCGCTCCCAATCCATGATGGACTTGCGTGAAATGCAGGCGCCCAGTGGCATGCCGGAAGCGATCCCTTTGGCCGCCAGTACGATATCCGGCTCTACGTCGAAATGCTCGATCGCCCACCACTCACCGGTGCGACCCATCCCGCATTGGACTTCGTCCAGGATCAACAGGATGCCGTATTTATCGCACAGCTTGCGCAGTGCGGGGTAGAAACCGGCCGGCGGGACGATATAACCGCCCTCGCCCTGGATGGTTTCCACCAGAACGCCCGCCACTTCGTCCGCAGGCAAAATGTGACCCAGGATCTCATCCTCGATGTACCGCACCACGGTTTCACCGTAATCCTCCCCGCTCTTGCGGTCCAGGATCGGACGATAAGGGTTCGGGTATGGTGCGTGCACCACACCGTTCATCAACGGGTAAAAGCCCCCGTGATAACTGGGCTTGGAGGCCGTGAACGTCACGGCGCCCATCGTGCGTCCATGGAATGCGCCGGTAAATCCGATAAAGTTGCTGCGCCCGGTGTGATAGCGCGCCAGCTTGATGGCCGTCTCGACGGCCTCGGTGCCGGAATTGGTCATGAACGAAACTGCCTGCTCATCGAAAGGCGCTACTTCGTTCAACTTCTCTCCCAGCTCGATCCATTTCTCATGATAAAAATCGGATGAGATGTGAACGAACTTCTCAGCTTGCTGCTGAATGGCCTTCACGACTTTTGGATGTGCGTGACCGGTGGCGACTACCGCGATGCCCGCCATAAAGTCCAGATACCGGTTGCCGTCCACGTCCCATACTTCACAGCCCTTCCCGTGATCCATCACAAAAGGGTAACTGCGGGGGTAGGAAGGTGAGATCACCGCGCTATCGCGTTTGATCAAGGCACGGGCTTTGGGCCCAGGTAATTTGATGGGTTCGATCATTTTTGAATTTCCTTTCTAACAGCTCATCAACAAGATCATTACAGTGATGACACCAGCCTCACCAACAGACACGGAATTTATTAACTTTCCACCGTGTGTATCCGCTGCAGGTTTCGAGTACCAGGCAGATTTCAAGGCAACACTCCGTTGCCGCTTTGGGTTGAAATTATGTTTGAACTGTAATTCCGGGAGGGTCTTCTTCAGAGATGCGCGCCAACGCCAAAGCCCCCAACAGTCCGGCATCATCGCCCAGCTCTGCCTTGGTGATGATCAATTTTTCCATATAGCGCGGATGGAACACGCGCTTGCGCAGGCTTTCTTCGAAAGGTTTGAACAATGGATCGCCAACCTGAGTCACACCGCCGCCGAAGATCAGGATCGATGGATCGAAGGTGTGCAGAAAATTCGCAACTGCCAGGCCCAGGTACTGGCCGGCACGCGCAAAAGCCTCACAGGCCAGCTCGTCACCTTGAAGGGCAGCTTCGGCTACCTCCCGGGCTGAAAGCTCCGGGTCTGCCTGAAGCGTAGACTCGATCCCCGCCACCAGTTTGTCGTTGACGTAACGCGCGATGGCCGGCCCGGAAGCGAAAGCTTCGATGTGCCCTGGAAAGCCGCACGAACAGAGCGGACCATCCGGATCAACCGTGACGTGGCCGAGCTCCGTCGCCAGACCATGATATCCCTGAATGAGCCTGTCATGGCTGATGACTCCGCCGCCGATCCCTGTGCTGATCGTCAAGTAGAGCACATGGCTGTGGCCGCGGCCCGCGCCGTATTTCCACTCTCCCAGGCAGGCCAGGTTGGCGTCGTTATCGATATTCACCGGCACGCCGAATTGTTCGGAAAGTTTT
>CAYUUJ010000517.1:0-2208 GCA_964447845.1 uncultured Anaerolineaceae bacterium | reverse complement strand
TTGTGGAGACCCGCTAGAAGCGGGAACACATGCTCGATACGGGCGAGCTCGGCCACAGTGAACCGGCCGTTCGCCCTATCGAGGATCAGGGTTGGGCTGGCCCCTCCGAGCGGAGGCAGGAACACGGCGATCTCATCGCTGATGCGTGCGGCATGCAAGAACTCCATGGCGTAGCGGCTCTTCCACAATTCGGCCGGCGCCAGCTGATGCAGCGATTTGACCGCAGGCTTCGCGACGGTCCGCCAATACTGATAGAAGGGGTCGGCGGCGTAAAAGCCGGAACTATAAGACCTTTCGACTTTAGCGCAAATTTCCCGCGGGCTGATGAGATCGGGAACGCCGAAGCTCGAATAGCGCATCAAACAGAGAAGGTCGGTTTCGACTAGAGTGCCCAACACCTCGAGCAGCCGATCGTAGAAGGTGTCGTCGCCCACAGTCGCACTGACGGCTCCGATTACGTCCCAAAAATCAGCCGTGGCTAATCTGCGTGGCGTTTTGAATGCGTTCAGCGACCAGGTGCGATCTTGAACATCCGTGCTCAGCGGCGAATGAAGGCTCATTGTTCCACCCTTTATCCGATGATCCTGTAAATTGACCATCGGGATAATTCTTGATCCATTTGGACAAATCTGTCAATATGAGTCATGGGACTCACTAGAATAAGCGAGATTCGTCGCAAGGAACTGAGCCGGGCTGCCTATGAGGTGCTCCAGACGGAGGGCATGGCTGGCGCTACTATCGAAAAAGTTGCACTGCAAGCGGGCGCTTCGAAGGGCATCGTCCTTCACTATTTCAAAACCAAGCAGCAGTTGTTCGAGCACGCAATGCGGCACTCCAATACGTTGTTGCGGGATGAGGTCATCAGACGGTTGCACCAGGCCCGCAGCCCAGATCAGCGACTGTGGGCGATTATCGACGGTAATTTCAGCACGGAGGTCTTCACGCCAGCGATCTGTCATGCTTGGCTTGCCCTTTGCGCTGAGGTTCCCCGAGAGCTGCAGCTTGCCCGCATCCAACGGGTCGTTCATGCTCGTATGCGGTCGAATCTGATCAGCGCCCTCACCGCACTCGTTCCTCCAGAGCAGTGTAACACCGTCGCACTTGGAATCACGACCCTGATCGATGGCTTGTGGCTGAGACTGGGCTTGCGTTCTGGTTTCGTGAGCACGCCGGAAGCTCTGGCGCAAATGGCCGATTATCTCAGCCATCGCATTTCGCACATAGAATGGAGCGAACATCTCAATCGGACAGGTGACGCCCGGCAACGGGCAGGTTAGGCACGCGTTGAGGTTTTCATAGAACAATTCTGGGTAAATTCGGTGTCAGCGCATTTGTATGGGCCGGATGCCGCGATCTGCACCCGATTTGGCGAGCTCCCCCGACCATCCGCTCCGAAGCTTGGTTGGCTCGTCATTTTGGATAGTGACCGTCAGCACCATTGTAGACGATGCAGTCCCTGAATAGATTTTGGATAACGAGGACTTTATGGGAGCGTTTTTGATGCCCGAGATTGGACGGCTGCGCGGCAAGGTCGCTCTCATTTCCGGGGCGGCGTCGGGCATCGGCCGGGAAACCGCGCGCCTGTTTGTCCGCGAGGGCGCTATTGTAGTACTTGCCGATATCGATGCAGATCGGGGCCAAGGGGTCGCCGCAGAAATCGGAGCATTTGCTCACTTTGTCACGCTTGACGTGACGCAGGAGCATTCGTGGTCAGCAGCCTTAACTTCTGTATTGCAGCATACTGGCCAGCTCGATGTCTTGGTGAATTCGGCCGGCATCTGGGTTGACGGTGATTTCACGAACCATCCGTTAGCAGTTTGGCAGCGAACGATGGATGTCAATGCATTGGGCACCTTTCTGGGTTGCCGCCACGCGGTCCAAGCAATGCGGGTACGAGGAAATTCCGGTGCGATCGTCAACATCTCTTCGGTTTATGGAAACATCGGGGCAGATGACGCAGTCGCCTATGCCGCCAGCAAAGGCGCCGTGCGACTGCTTACCAAGAGTGTCGCGATGTATTGTGCCGCCAAGAAGCTGGCAATTCGATGCAATTCTGTACACCCAACCTATGTCGATTCGGAAATGCTTGATGCCTTCGCGGCGACCGTAGGTGGGCGCAGCCTCGCGATCGACGGCCTTACGAGCGTAGTGCCAATAGGCAAGCTTCCCGTGCCGCGAGATATCGCTGAGGCTATTTTATTTCTGTCC
>CAYUUJ010000516.1:0-2214 GCA_964447845.1 uncultured Anaerolineaceae bacterium | reverse complement strand
CAAGGCCGGGGCAATGCATATCCAGATTGACGAGGCGTATCCGCGCGAGAACGAGATCCCGTTCGACTCGGATCGCAAACGCATGATTACCATTCATGATGTGCGTGAGCCTCAGCGGCACGACCCTTCGCCGTTCGATGATGAAAAACATAAAAGCTGGGATGTGATCGCCGTCAAAGGCGCCCCGGATGTGGTGCTGGAATTATGTTCACGTTTTCAAAGCATGTCCGATGAATCAAAACCGCTCGAGGATGCCGCTCGTGAACGGATCCTGGCTGCCAACGATGCATTGACAAAAGGTGCGTTGCGCGTGCTGGGTCTGGCATACCGGGTGGTGGAAGACGTGCCGGACGATCCGCAGCAGATCGAAGTCGAAGAACTTGAAAAGGACCTGGTCTTTGTCGGGCTGATCGGCATGATCGACCCGGCGCGGCCCGAGGTCAAGCCTGCGCTGGAGAAAGCGCGCCTGGCCGGGATTCGCACTGTGATGATCACGGGCGATTATCCGAATACCGCGCAGGCCATCGCTGAGACGATCGGCTTGCTGCAACCGGGCCATAAGGTCCGGACCGGTGCCGAGCTGGATAAGTTGAGCGACGAGGTGCTCAAGACGGAGATGGAGGTCACAGATGTCTTCGCGCGCGTCTCGCCCGAGCACAAAATGCGCATCGTGATCGCACTACAAGCCAATGATGAAGTCGTGGCCATGACGGGTGACGGCGTTAATGACGCGCCGGCCATCAAACGGGCGGACATTGGTGTGGCCATGGGCATTACAGGGACAGATGTGGCGAAGGAAACCGCCGACATGGTGTTGACCGACGACAACTATGCCAGCATCGTGGCCGCCGTGGAGCAGGGACGAATCATTTATTCGAACATCCGCAAGTTCGTGTTCTTCCTGCTGTCGTCGAACGTTGCCGAGATCATGATCATCTTTCTTGCCACGCTGGCCGGCCTGCCGCCGCCATTAACCGCCATTCAACTGCTGTGGTTGAACCTGATCACAGATGGTGCGCCGGCTCTGGCACTGGCGATGGAAAAAGGCGATCCGGATATCATGCAGCACAAGCCGCGTGCCAAGCGGGAACCGATCGTCAACCGTTCGATGGGCGTCGGCATAATCGTCCAAACCATCGCGCAGACCTCCGCGGTCTTGACCGCCTTTGGCGTTGGATTGCTCTGGCATCTGGAAGCTGGGGCGCTGCAAGTTGGCAATCCCTTGATCTATTTGCTTCAGCATGATTGGCGCGGGGTGGATGTGCAAAGCGCCGAGACGATGGCTTTTGTCACGCTTTCATTATGTGAGTTGTTCCGAGCCTATACCGTCCGTTCGGAGCGCGCCTCGCTCTTCAGTATCGGCATCTTTTCGAATCGCTATATGCAATATGCGGTTGGGGTGTCCATCACGCTCCTGCTGTTGGTCTCCTCGGTCCCATTCCTGCAACCGATCTTCAATACCCACTTCCTGACCCTGAACGAGTGGCTGATCGTGATCGGGCTGGCTCTGCTGCCCGCCGTCGCGGAGGAGATCACCAAGTTCTTCCTGCGCAGGACTGGCTCCTAGGGCTTAAGAACGGACAGTAGCTACCAGTTCTTCGCTTTTTGGAACTGTCAAAAACTTCTCAGCGATTGTTTCTCAAAACCTTTTTGCACACGAGGACACGGATTACGCGGAGTTTCACGGATATTCCATTAAAAAGCTGCCCTTTTTTCCGTGTTTTCCGTGAAATCCGTGTACAAAAAGGTTTATGAAAAGGTCTCTCAGGTTTGTGATACCTTTTGAGAGCCTCCGCAAGTAAGCCGGGGTTACCCTTTGGAAAATTCACTGCGGAGATGACTTATGAAACCCAATCCAAATCGACTCATGTACGTTGTCCTTGCGCTAGGCTGGCTGTTCGACTTCCTGTTTTGGGAGAACGAGCCCGGCATTAACTTTGCAGTCTTCGTGTTGCTGTGCCTGCTCGGCGCTTTCTATATACTCCTCACGGACGGAGCACGCCCGGACCGCCGTACTCTCCTCTTGCTGCCGCTGATCGCATTCTTTGCGGTGGTTTCATTCCTGCGCCGGGAACCCATGACGCTGTTCCTGGCTTTCACATTCACTCTGGTCTCAATGAGCGTGTTGACCGTTACCTACTACGGCGGTCGCTGGTTGGAATACACGATCGTGGATTATTTCCATCGTTTCATGAATTTGCTGGGCAGTTTTAT
>CAYUUJ010000515.1:0-2222 GCA_964447845.1 uncultured Anaerolineaceae bacterium | reverse complement strand
CATGATCTATGCGCCGGCCAAACTGTTCATCATGCCCAGCGCAGAACTTTTCCTCAACACGATGTTGTTGCAATCGATCTGGATCGCCATTCTGGGTTTGTTGCTGACGGTCTTCTACCGGCGTGGCCTGGTTCAACTAACAGTGAACGGCGGGTAGCATGCGAGAACTTAAATTCCTGGCGGCCATCTGGCAGGCAAATTTGCAATCCGTGATGGAGTATCGCGTCTCATTCCTGATGCAGATGGTGGGCATGATGCTCAACAATTTCATGTATTTCGCGATCTGGATCATCTTCTTCGACCGTTTCCAGCAAGTGCGCGGCTGGGGTCTGGACGAGATGTACATCACCTTCGGCATACTCGCCAGCGCATTCGGGCTGGTTAGCGTGTTATTCGGGAATGCCTTTTGGTTGAGCGACATCATATCCAACGGCCGGCTCGACTACTACTTGTCCATGCCCCGGCCGGTCTTATTACATGTGGTTGCCAGCCGTACGATCTCGAGCGGCATGGGTGATTTCACCTATGGCTTCCTGAGCTATGCTCTTTCCGGACAATTCAGCCTGGAGGGGCTGGCTCGCTTCATCCTTGCGACCATTCTTGCCGCGACTGTGTTCGGGTCGTTTTTGATCCTGGTGCAAAGCCTTTCGTTCTGGCTCGGCATGATGACCAACCTCAATAATCTGATCGTAAACGCCATGATCACGTTCGGCATCTACCCTACCACTCTCTTCGACAGCACCGCCAAGCTGATCCTGTTCACGCTCATCCCGGCTGCGTTGATGGGCGCCGTACCAGCGGAATTCATCAAACAGTTCAGCTGGCGTTCGTTGGCGGAACTAACCGTCGGGGCCGCGGCTTTCTTCGTTTTGGCAGTGGCAGTTTTCAGTCGAGGGTTGAGGCGGTATGAGTCCGGCAGCGCGATCCAGGTGGAAGTCTAGACGGAGGGTAGAGCAGGCAGATTCACCACAGAGATCACGGAGAGACGGAGTTCGTCTGGATGTGCTCTCTGAACTCTGTGGTTCAGCCGAGTGCCGACTCCACGATTTCTGTTATAATCTTCGCCCGTGACTGGTCCTGTCCCGCGGTAAGCCCTTCCTCCCTTCGGGGGGTCAAGCTGCGGACATGGAGACCTGCGAAGTGCGGTGTACACGCCGCCACCATCTCAGAAAGGAAGCACACGTCATGCCGCTCGCCAAGGAACTTAAGACCCAGGTTATTCAGGATTATCATCGCCACGAGAAGGATACCGGTTCGCCCGAAGTCCAGGTAGCCATTATCACCAGCCGCATTACACAGCTCACCGAGCATCTGCGTGCAAATAAACACGATGAGTCCTGCCGCCGGGGATTGCTCAAACTGGTCGGTCAGCGCCGCCGCTTGCTCACATATTTGCGCAAGTCGGATTACCAGCACTATCTCGGTTTGACCGATCGTTTAAATCTCCGCAGAAAATAAACCCCCTCTGCCCTCCGGGCACCTCCCCCAAATGCACAATGGAAAAAACTTTTGACTGCACGTCTGCTTGTGAATTTGGGGGAGGATTGGGAGGGGCCCCTTTCTCCGCTCGTCAGGAATTGAATAGCGCGTATGACACGTTCCGTCGTCACCCCCGCTCTTCAGTCCCTGACCAGGCGGGAAACCATTTTAGGCTTGTGCAATCACAAAAAGGATTTGAACCGCGAAGTAACGAAGCACGCGAAGAAGTAATTATTTCTTCGCTCCTTTCGCGGCTTCGCGGTTAGCCTTTTGGGACGCGCAAGACCACAGGAGACTCAATGAAACCCGAAGCAAAACGTTATTCGACCGTCGTCGGAACGCGCACGGTCACCTTCGAGACCGGTAAACTTGCCGGCCTGGCGGGCGGCGCGGTCACGGTGGGCACCGACGATGCGATCGTCTTCGCGGCCGCCACGATGGGCGGCGTGCGTGAAGGCATCGACTTTTTCCCGCTCCAAGTAGAGTATGAAGAACGGCTGTACGCGCGCGGCAAGATCCCCGGCTCGTTCTTCCGCCGCGAAGGTCGCCCGGGAACCGAGGCGATCCTGACCTCCCGCCTGACAGACCGCCCGCTGCGCCCGTTGTTCGCAAACGGCATGCGCAATGAAGTGCAGGTCATCATGTTCTCCCTGTCCTCGGACGGCGAGAACCCGCTCGATATCCTGGCGATCAACGCCGCTTCGGCGGCGATCATGATCTCGGACATCCCCTGGGGCGGCCCC
>CAYUUJ010000514.1:0-2233 GCA_964447845.1 uncultured Anaerolineaceae bacterium | reverse complement strand
TGGGCTGATGAACACGAAAAATAGGAGGGCGAGGACTAGTAAATTGGAGAATCGTTTATTCATTGTTGAAATGAACTTTATCGCCGATCTGGTAATTATCCCAGCGCTCAGGATGGAGCTCTAGGATATAGCGGGCGGGTTGTTTGGGGAGATACGCCGGCCGCCAGGCTCTGGCGAGCACTTTATCCACGACCGTCATATTTGAATCGATCCAAAATACAGCCAGATCAAAGGGAACGAAGAGCATGTGGATGGCGGACTCGAGTCGGTTGTCACGTTTTTCAACCAACATCAATCCTTCGTCCCGGCTGAGGCTCGAGCGAAACATCAAACCGCGTAACCGGCACTTAAAGGAGTCGCAGTACTCCACTACGGCCGGGGAAGGGATGGATCGATTAAGATTATTCACAAGCATGGGATGAGACATGGTGAAATAAAAACGGGGCGGTACGGCCGCCCCGTTTCGGAATTTCAAGGAGTGACCGAAAAAAAGTCTGAAGGCACTCTAGACGCCGTTCGTGGCATCTGCAGGTTCGCTGTGCTTGTTGTCGATTCCGCCGTCCTGCGAACGCATCGGGCTGCTCAATACTTTTTCGACGCTGTTGAGCAGTTCCTGCGGACTGAATGGTTTGGTAATGTAATCATCGACTTTGGCGATATGCATGCCGAGCACGCGATCGATATTCTGAGCCTTGGCTGTCACAACGATCACAGGGATGTTGCGTGTTTTATCGTCTGCTTTCATTTGCTGGTATACTTCCCAACCGTCCAGATCCGGCATCATAAGATCGAGTAATACAAGATCGGGGACTTCCTGGCGCACCATTTTCAGGCCTTCCATACCGCCGGTTGCGCCTTTTACATCAAACCCCCGACGACCCAGGATCAAACGAATCAGGTCGATCATCTCCTGTTCGTCTTCAATGCACAATATGCGCTTGACCGCTTTGTCGTCCATTGGATATCTGGCGCAAGTTTACCATAAAAGAGATTCAGGCAGCCGGATAAAGACAGCGCGCAGACGACCCACCGGCGAGTGGGACGAACGCCATAGGGCCGCCGGACGCCTCTGTTAGAGATTTATATAAATTTTGATTGCCGCACCCTTTAGGTTGCTAAGTTGGTATAATCTGAAGGCTTGCTGGAGGTTCCGTGAGTTCACGCAATAACTTTATTGTTTATTTTGTTCTGATCGCAGCCATCGCGGCTATGTTCATCATGGGTATCCGCCAGGATTCCAGTTCCGAAGAGCCGCTGACCATCAACCAGGTGGCACTCGCCGTTCAAGAGGGTAGAGTCGCCCGCATCCTGATCGAGAGCGATGACCGCATCCGTGTGGTCTATAAGAATGGGGCAGAAAAAGGCGTAGAGTCCCGCAAGGAGCCTACGTCCACCCTGGTGGAGCAGTTGGTGCTGCTCGGGGTCACGTCGGAACAGCTTTCCTCGGAAAATCTCAACCTGGAAGTCAATCCACCCTCCATCTGGACCGGGATCTTGAATGGTGCGTTTATCTTCCTGCCCGTGCTGCTGATGGCAGGCGTGTTGTGGTTCATTTTCCGCCAGGCCCAGGGATCGAATAACGCCGCCATGGCGTTCGGAAAATCCCGAGCCCGAATGTTTACCGGTGAACATCCGACCGTCACATTCGCGGACGTAGCCGGTGTGGAAGAGTCAAAACAAGAACTGGCGGAAGTGGTTGAATTCCTGAAAGAACCGCAAAAGTTCATTCAATTGGGCGCCCGGATCCCGAAGGGCGTTCTGCTGGTCGGTCCGCCTGGGACCGGTAAAACCCTGCTTGCCAAAGCCGTGTCGGGTGAGGCAGGGGTGCCCTTCTTCTCGATTTCCGGGTCTGAATTCGTTGAAATGTTTGTAGGTGTAGGCGCCAGCCGGGTTCGCGATCTTTTCGATCAGGCCAAGCGTCATTCGCCTTGTATTGTTTTTGTGGATGAGATCGATGCTGTCGGACGCCAACGCGGCGCCGGGCTGGGTGGTTCGCACGATGAGCGCGAGCAGACCCTCAACCAGATGTTGGTTGAAATGGACGGCTTCGATACCGACACGAACATCATCATCATTGCCGCGACCAACCGCCCTGATATTCTGGACCCGGCCCTTCTGCGTCCCGGTCGTTTCGACCGCCGCGTGACCCTTGATCGCCCCGATGTAAAAGGACGCGAGGCGATCCTGCGCGTACACGTCAAAGGCAAGCCACTGGAAACTGCGGTTGACCTCG
>CAYUUJ010000513.1:0-2256 GCA_964447845.1 uncultured Anaerolineaceae bacterium | reverse complement strand
CCGGGATCGCAGTTACCGCCTCGAGCACGATCAAAATTCCGATCCTCGTTTCGTACTTCGTCCATCGCGATTCGGAGATCGATGAGGAAACCAATACACTGCTGCTCGAGATCTTCCAAAAATCAGACAATAACGCTACAGACCGGCTGATGCAAAAACTGGATCCCTTTACCGGTCCGTTGGTCGTTACGCAGGACATGGAATCGCTGGGGCTGCAGAATACATTTATCGGCGGTTTCTTTTACCTGGGTGCGCCGAATCAACTACCCAACCACGACACGCCCGCCAATCTACGCGTGGACGTGTTTACCGATCCCGATCCATACACACAGACCACGCCCTCCGAGATCGGCACACTTCTGACGGACATTTATCAGTGCTCACAGACCGGAGGCGGCGCACTGGTAGCGGCTTTTCCGGGAAAGCTGGATGCCGACATTTGCCAAACCATGATCAATTACATGGCCCAGGACAAATTCGGTTCGCTGATCCAGGCCGGTGTACCGGACGGAACGCTGGTTGCCCACAAACACGGGTTTGTTACCGACCCGTTTGGGATCGTCCACGATACCAGTGACGCGGCCATTGTTTACTCACCGGGCGGTAGTTTCGTGCTCACCATTTACACCTACCACCCTGTCCAAGCTGTTTGGGAGCAGGTAAACCCGCTGATGGTGCAGTTGACACAAGCGGCTTATAACTATTTCAACCTGCCCGTACAGTGATACCGAAAACCCTCCTGCGAGATCGCGGGAGGGTTTTTTCATTGTAGGTTGCCCAGAGATCGTCCCGACACCGAATTTCGCGGCCTTCCATATCTGAAACCGTACAATTTGGTAATAAATTTAGGCAGCCGGAACACTTCGTATATAATCGTCGTATGAGCGCCGCGCTCGGACTTTTCCGTCTCCAGCAAGTAGACCGCCAATTGGATCAGGTCCGAGCGCGCCATGATGTGATCCGGCAAACCCTGGAGAACGACGTGGAAATGCGCGCCATGCTCGAGCGAACGGAAATTGCGCGCGACGAAAAAAATCAGGCCAGGCAAAATCTGGCTGAAGCTGAGCGCCTGGTACAAAATCAGCAGATCAAGATCCAACAGGCCGAGAGCAGCCTGTACGGGGGAAGTGTCCACAATCCCAAAGAGCTGCAGGACCTGCAAAATGACGTGGCGGCCCTCAAGCGTCACCTGACCTCGCTCGAGGAGCGACAACTCGAGGCGATGGTCCATTCGGAAACGGCTGAATCGGCTCTGGCCTCCGTGCAAGCCGAGGATGCCTCCCTTAATACCAGGCTTGGAGATCAGCAGCGTGAGTTAAGCGAAGAGCAGGCTAAGCTTGCTAAAAACATGGAGAGCTTGCAAGCCGAACGTCAGGCAGTGGTCGGAGCCCTGGCTAAACAAGCCCTGGATATTTATGATAACCTGCGCCAACAGCGCCGCGGTTTGGCCGTGGCGGAAGTTAACGAAAATACTTGCTCGGCTTGTGGCACGACATTGACAGCCGCGCTACGACAGAACGCCCGCTCCACCACCGTCATGTCATATTGTCCCACTTGCGGGCGTATCTTGTACGCGGATTGAAAAAGGATTCATGTTTTTCACCATCGACCCGCCTTCATTTATTGTTGGTTTAATAACTTCCAGCGTTTTTTGGTGGCTGGTAGCCAGAGCGCGTCCATTGATGCAGGAAGTGCGCGATAGCTGGGTCGCGCAAAGTGAAGCCGCTGCTGAAAGACGGACGAGCAATGTGGAAGAGAATCATCGCCGCATCACGCTTCGGCGTGCACAGGGGATGCATCTGGCTTCACCGCTCTTCGCGCTGGATGAGATCCTGCAAGAACCGCTGCTGATCGCACCACCTGCAGTCCCTGAACCGGATGGGATCATTGCCTCTGAAGACGCGGTAGCACTGTCGCTCCCCTATCTTCCAGCCTGGCCCGAATTGGCAGGGTTGTACGGCGCAGTCACGTTGACACTGCCTCAAGCTTTGCTGGGCGGACGTAATATTGTGGTCATGGGCCATCCGGGGGCAGGTAAAACTGTTGCACTCGCCCACCTGGCCACTTTGGCAGCGAATCGAAGCGAGAGTCTTGGAAAATTTGTAGATGTGATCCCCTTTCTGGCGCACATTGCCGATCTAAAACTGCCTGTCAATGATGCGAAAGACGCGCTCAATCCCATCATTGAGGTCGCTTCTGTAGATGCACCCATGCTGGATCTGGTCCGGCGAACATCGAAGGTGTCCGTGCCCGCCA
>CAYUUJ010000512.1:0-2260 GCA_964447845.1 uncultured Anaerolineaceae bacterium | reverse complement strand
GCCGGGTTCGTCCGGCAGATAACTCTTCGGCATGCGCACGTCGGTGGGGCAGAAAATGCACTTGCCCGGGCACGGGTAGGGTTTGGTCAGCACGGTCACGGTCGTCACGCCCGAGAGCGTACGCATGGGTTTCATGCGAATGCGTTCGAGCAGGCGCACATCTTCCGCAAATTCACCGCTCTCCACCACCTGGTGATAGGCAGCCACCAGCGCGGCCTTGCTGAGATACCCCCCGTCAGGCAGAGGATACGCGCGCAGACAGGCCATCACCTCGCGCCCGGCGCGAATATCTTCGAGAATGCGGCAGGCCAGCGTGATCTTCTGCGGTGTGAGCGTATTGGCCGCACGCCATTTCTTCCGGCGTTCTTCCGGTCCCGCGGACTCGCGGGGTTGTCGTTCCATCAGTGCCATAAGTGGGAAAATTATACCCGTTATAATGACCGCATGAATGCCGCGACCGAAGCGCGCTTGCTGGCTCTCAATCGCGATTTCTACGAAAAATTTGGAGCTTCGTTCTCGGCCACGCGTCAACGCTTGCAGCCGGGTGTGAAGCGAATCATCGAAACATTAAAGGGGGACGAATCGATCCTGGATCTGGGATGCGGCAACGGTGAGCTGGCGCGCGCACTGGGCGAACGCGGTCATCGCGGCCCGTATCTGGGTCTGGACTTCAGCCTGGCTCTGCTGCGAGAGGCCGAATCCCAGCCCGATGAATTTAACGCGACCTTCCTGCAAGCCGATATCACTTCTGATGACTGGCAGTATGTCATTGCGAGCGACCGAAGGGAGCGAAGCAATCTCCTTGTGAACGGGGGATTGCTTCGTCGCTCCGCTCCCCGCAATGACATGTTTGATATTATTTTCTGTTTTGCAGTGTTGCATCACATACCGGGGCAAGAACTTCGAATAAAGATACTTAAAAAAGTATATGAAACGCAGTCAAAAGACGGCCGTTTCATCTTATCCAACTGGCAATTCCTGAACAGCGCGCGGCTCAAAGCCCGCATCCAACCATGGAGCGCGGCCGGCCTCTCCGAATCGGATGTAGATGAAGGCGACTACCTGCTCGACTGGCGCGCTGGCGGGCAGGGTCTGCGTTACGTGCACCAATTTTCAGCGCAGGAGCTGGCCGGGTTGGCCGACCAGGCCGGGCTGCGCGTGAGCGAGTCGTTTCTGTCGGACGGGGAAGAGGGGAATTTGGGGCTGTATCAGGTGTGGGAAAAGGTAGCGTCGTAATGGCGGTTAAAACTTAACGCAAAGGCGCAAGGATTCTTTATTAATTCCTGGCGATTTCGCCACACATGTCATTGCGAGAAGCCCGACCACAGGGAGGGCGACGCGGCAATCTCAGGTCAGATAGTTACGTGAGATTGCCACGTCGTGCGCCTCCGGCGCCCCTCCTCGCAATGACATCTCTAAACAAAAACATTATTGGGATTGACGATGTACTGCCACCAGTTGTTGTGGACGCCTTTTTTGCGCCCGGCCACTTTCGGCAGATGTTTCAACCACCACAGGTGATGCGCGCGGATCTCGCCGTTGCCCCACTCGGCCGCCGTGACAATGCGGCGATCCCCCTTGAAATTCGGAAAATTATTCAACCAGTCGTGGCACTCGCTGGTGACCGGTAGCGGGTTGTCCCATTCGTAGTCGCGTGTGCTGTTGGGTGCAAAGTGGATCGTGCCCAGGGCTGCCTTGCCCGGGGCCACCAGATCATAGCGGGTGAAGCGCTGCCACAGGTTGGCCTCGCCGCTCAACTTCTCAAAGGCCCTGGCTACAATGGATTCCGTCCTATGACCGAACGACTCGAGCATCTCACCGATGTTGCGTTCATAGGAGAAGCCCATCATCACGAAACGCCGTCTGGCCGTCTCGGTGTTTTTTAACGGCGGCGCATTGCACCAGAAAGCGCCCGGCCCGCCCATGCTGGATTCGTAGAATCCGGCATGCGGGAAGGCAAAGATCCAGACCTCGTCGATTTCGTTTTTTGCGACCCGCTCCAGGATCTTGAAACGGGACAGGATCGAGGCATAGTCCGCTTCCTGCGGCATGTGCGGCGGGATGACACCGCGCAGCACATCCATGTAAGTTTGCGGTGAATAGCGGAAACCGTCCGTCTTGGCGGGAAATTCATTGATGTCGATGCGCTGGACGATCTGATATCGCGCCAGGCCGCCGCTGGATTTCAGCAGATCCCCCATGTAGCCTGTGGCCAGGTCCTCCACGCGGTACCAGCCTTGTGACTCGGACAGTCTTTTTC
>CAYUUJ010000511.1:0-2263 GCA_964447845.1 uncultured Anaerolineaceae bacterium | reverse complement strand
CGCTGCGGGAGTTGTGCGCAAACTGCTTGCGAGTCAAGGAGACGCGGTTCCAGTAGGCGCGCCGATCGCGATCGTTGGCAGCGCGGATGAGAAGATTGAGTTGCCGGAGGCAGGAGCGCAGAAAGAAGAAGGCAGCGAGCGGAAGGCAGAAGCCAGCGGGCAGAAAACAGAAAGCAGCGCGCAGAAGGCAGATGACAGCGGGCAGAAAGCAGGAAGCAGCGGACCGAAAGCAGAAGTCAGTGAGCAGAAGGTGGAAGTTAAAACTCCGCCTCAAGCTGCGCCGACAATTGCTCCTGTTCAAGCGACAGCGCCAGCGCCTCAGGCTGGTCCCGTCAAGGCTTCGCCTCTGGCGAAAAAGATCGCACTGGATAAGCAAGTCGATCTGGCGCGACTCCAGGGTTCCGGTCCGGGTGGACGCGTCGTGCGCCGCGATATTGAGGCCGCGCTCTCAACGGGTCAATTTGCGAAAGCGGACGGCAGACCGGTCGCGATCGTTTCACATGACGATCAGGTCATTCAGACCACGAAATTACGGCAAGCTATCGGCCGCCGGCTGGTGCAATCCAAAACGACCATCCCTCACTTCTATGTGACCCATGAATACAAAATGGAAGCATTGATGGACGCCCGCAGACAGATCAATTCTTATGTTCCGGAAGCGGAAAAAGTCTCGGTCAATGACTTCATCCTAAAAGCTGTGGCGTTGACATTACGCCAGTTCCTCAACTTGAACGCGACCATCGACGGCGACAAGGTCACGCAGTTTGGGCATGTCAATGTAGGTGTGGCCGTCACGGTCCCAGGCGGCTTGATGACCGTTGTCGTCAGGGATACTGACCAAAAAACCTTGAGTCAGATCTCGGCGGAGGTTAAAACCATGGCAGGCCGCGCTCGTGAAGGCAAGGTCAAGCCGGAGGATGTAGACGCCTCCACATTCTCCACCTCGAATTTGGGTATGTATGATGTGGAAGACTTTATCGCCATCATCAACCCACCTGAAGCCGCCATCCTGGCCATCAGCTCATCCAGAGAGGTCCCAGTCGTGGAAAATGGGCTGGTCAAAGCGGGCTGGCGTATGAAAGCCACCATCTCGGTGGATCATCGCGTCAGCGACGGCGCCGAAGCCGCCCAGTTCATGCAATCGATGGCGGGATGTATCGAAAACCCTGTCAGGATGTTGATCTGACCCTGCTCAGATAAGATAATAAGTCGGAAATAATTAAACGGGACGACATCTTGATGTCGTCCCGTTTTGATTCTGTGATTCTTTTTTAATCTATCTTGGAACGTAATAATCGATCTGCAGCTGGGGCCGATCCGACAAAACTTTATAATTCCCGCTGTAGAACTGCAAGAAGTCGGCTCCAAGATCATCGTTGTCATCGATCTGAAAATTCAGCCGGAACTGCGTCACGCCGCCCCGATTGACAAATTGAAAAGATGTGCCATCCAGCGCCGCCCAGTACCAGCCACTAACAGGATTATTATTGATCGTCCCTGCTGCATTTTTACTTGCGCTGGCTTGAAAATCAGTTAGATCCAGGCTATTAATCCCGAATAATCCGGATGAACCAAAATATCCGCTGCGAATATCCAGGTTG
Source organism: uncultured Anaerolineaceae bacterium (assembly GCA_964447845.1). Lineage (GTDB taxonomy): Bacteria > Chloroflexota > Anaerolineae > Anaerolineales > Villigracilaceae > DASXQN01. Next base: position 662 of record CAYUUJ010000511.1, on the reverse strand, counting down.
ATATTTTGATGTGTGGTGAAGGGATCGGTTCCGGTCGAACCTTGGCGTTTGATCGAGAGGATGACCAGAGTGATCACGGCGTTGTCAGGAAGCGCGGAGGTGGGAAAGTGCAGGAGGGCGCGGTATTGACGGTCTTTCGCATCGTCGCCCAGATTGAAAGTAGCAGCGTTGGAATTTCCTGAGCCGCCACGATTGCTGGTTTCACTCGATTCCAACAACCAGCCATCATTGCCGCCATTCGATGTGAATGATTTGGTCAAGATGACCACGCTTTTGTTGACCGTGTAAAACTGGCCGGTCGTAAAGCTGCCATTACCCGTGCCAGCTCCACCTAGTGAAATACTTGAAGCATTCAGGATGCTGTCATTATCGAGCACGTCGAGACGGAGTGTGCCATTCCCGGTGCCCGTCCCAATTGTGACCGTGTATGCATTGCCCGAGCCGTTCACGCCGATCACCGATGCGCCGGAGATACCTCCACTGGTTAGTGTGAAATCACCTGAATCTACACCGCTGACCGGTTCGGAGAAAATTACGCTGAAGCGGACAGTAGGTGCGGTTGTTGGATCGGCGTCGAGACGTGTGCTGCTCGTTATGCTGGGTCCGGGTGGTGCGGCTTCGTGGATCGTATATGCCTCGCCGTTTGCGAAGTTGCCGTTGCC